>NZ_JAXHDD010000013.1:0-88547 GCF_037072025.1 Pseudogracilibacillus sp. SO30301A
ATACTATGAAAAATAAATTCTTGTTTCATTACTTCCTTAATCCCAATATATGTAAATCAAATCATCTTCAAAACTCTCTGAAATACTTTTAGTTTATTTAATAAATACAATTTAAGACACATTTAAGACATTGTCTTAAATGGATCATAACTATATACTTTATTTAAGTTTGAAATATTCAAAAAATAGGAGGGATTTATAATTGGAAGTTGAAAGACAGGACGTAAATGGTAGGAGCACAAAAGGAAAAAAGGGTTTTCTAAAGTATTTGGGACCAGCACTTATCACATCAGCGCTAGTAGTAGGTCCTGGAAGTTTAACATTAGCCTCTAAAATTGGTGCTATCTATGGAAACCAACTTATTTGGATACTTATTATAACGGTGATATTTATGATGATTTATACGGAAATGAGTATGAGAATTGGGCTTGCATCTAAGTTTACTTTTATTCAGTTAATCAACCAGAAATGGGGTAAATTCGGTGGGCTTCTCATCGGAGTAGGTGCATTCTTAGTTACTACTTCTTTCCAAGCCGGAAATTCAGTTGGAGTCGGCGTTGCTTTTTCCATTATCACTGGACTCAATACGCAACTATTAATCGTATTATTGACTATTTTTGGGATAGTCCTACTATTTTCAAAGAATTTTTATGATTTGTTAGAAAAATTGATGATTGGTCTTATAGCACTTATGTTACTGTCATTTTTAATCACTACATTTTTAGCTAAACCATCCGTTACTTCAATCGCTTCAGGATTTATTCCAACTATTCCGGAAGGATCCTTAGGTTTGATCATTGCTTTAACTGCAACCTCTTTTTCCATAGTAGGGGCAGCTTATCAATCTTATCTTGTTAAGGAAAAAGGATGGGGTATTACAGATGCTAAAGAGGGGTCAAAAGAGTCTTATTTCGGGATATTTCTTTTAGGGCTTATCACTTTTTTAGTAATGATTGTAGGAGCTGCAGTTTTAAAACCCGCTGGAATAATGGTCGACTCTGTAGATGAAATGGGATTAACTTTAGAACCGCTCTTTGGTAGTTGGGCAACGATTGTGTTCATGTTTGGATTATTTGGTGCAGCCTTTTCTTCACTTATGGGGAATGCCACAATTGGTGGGGCAATGCTTTCCGATGGTTTAGGTTTTGGAAATAGTTTAAAAGATATTCGAGTTAAACTGATGATTATTTCCGTTATGCTAATCGGTTCTATCATTGCATTAATATTTGGTGGTGCACCGGTGAATATGATTGTCTTTGCACAAGCGATTACGATTGTCGTTGTTCCATTCATCGCAATTGCCCTACTTGTTGTAGCAAACGACGAGAATATCATGGGAGAACTAAAAAATACAACGACTAAAAATATAATTGCTATCATCGGCTTAATAGTTCTTATCCTATTAGCATTCAATAACGTTAAAAATATATTCTTTAGTTAATGAGGTGACTTATTTGAAAACAACAGAACAATTAATGACAACACTTACAACTCCCTCAAACCGGTTGATTAATGACATTAAAAAAATAAAGGGAGACATTATGATTCTCGGAGTAGGTGGGAAAATGGGGCCTTCCTTAGCGATCCTTGCGAAAAAGGCTTTTGATGAAGCAGGTTTAGACAATAAAGTAATTGGCGTTTCCCGTTTTTCCAGTGGAAATTTAAAAAGTGAATTAGAGGCTAGCGGCGTAGAAACATTGGCAGTTGATTTACTTGATGAGAATGAATTAAATTCATTACCAGAAGTCGCAAATATCATATTTATGGCCGGGAAAAAATTTGGTACATCTGGCAATGAACACGAGACTTGGGGAATGAATACGTATCTTCCTAGTAAAGTCTCAGAGAAATTTCCGAACTCAAATATTGTTGTATTTTCATCAGGAAATATTTATCCATTTATCGATATTGCAACAGGGGGATGTACAGAGCAGACACCTACCAGCCCAATCGGTGAATATGCTCAGTCTTGTTTAGGTAGAGAAAGAATTTTCACTTACTTCGCCAAGAAAAATAATACACCGATACTTTTATTCCGTTTGAATTACGCAATTGATATGAAGTATGGCGTTTTACTCGAAATTGCAAATCAAGTCTACAACGAAAAACCCATCGACTTAACTACAGGTTTAGTTAATGTAATTTGGCAAGGTGATGCCAATGAATATGCAATCCGCTCACTGCTTCACTGCACAACTGAACCATCTATTTTGAATGTCACAGGACCTGAAACAATATCTATCCGCTGGCTTGCCGAAGAATTTGGTAATCATTTCAATAAAGAAGTAACATTTTTGAATGAAGAAGCATCAAGTGCACTGTTAAATAATGCCGGAAAGGCACACCAACTATTCGGATATCCACATGTTTCTATACAGCAAATGATTGAGTGGACTGCGGAATGGATAAAGAACGAAGGAGAAATAATTGAAAAACCAACACATTTTCAGGAAAGAAAAGGAGAATTTTAATGCTGACAAATTCAGAATTAAATTTACTACATGATGGAGCGTTTATTCCCGCCCATCCACTTGCCCTAACAGAAGATAAGCAACTCGATGAACAACATCAGCGAGCATTAACACGATATTATATGGATGCGGGTGTAGATGGAGTGGCAGTTGGTGTTCATACTACACAATTTGAAATTAGGGATCCAAATATCAATTTATATGAGAAGGTATTACGAATTGCTATCGAAGAAATTGAAAATCAAAACGCACAAAAACCTTTTTTAAAAGTTACCGGTATTTGTGGTCATACAGAGCAGGCAATTAAAGAAGCAAAGATAGCCAAAGATTTGGGTTATAATCTTGGATTGTTAAGCTTTGGTGGGCTAGGACATCTAACGGAAGAAGCCTTGCTGCAACATTCAGAAGAGGTTGCAAAAATCATTCCAATCTTCGGATTCTACCTTCAACCTGCTGTTGGTGGTAGAGAATTAAGTTTTCAGTTTTGGAAACGTTTTACAGAGATTCAAAATGTGCATGCTATCAAAATTGCACCATTCAATCGGTATAAAACATTAGACGTAGTTAGGGCAGTCTGTCATTCGTCCAGAAATAAAGAAATCGCCCTCTATACCGGAAATGATGATAATATCGTCATCGATTTATTGTCGAACTACCAAATTAGAGTTGGTGGTAAAACAATAAGTAAGCAAATTGTCGGTGGACTGCTTGGTCACTGGGCAGTGTGGACAGAAAATGCAGTTAATATGTTTCAACAATTAAAAAATGCTCGTAAAAATGGGGACGATGTTACACCTTATTTATCTTTAGCAAATGAAGTTACCGATGCAAACGCTGCTTTTTTTGATACTGCTAATAATTTTAAAGGATGTATTGCTGGTATTAATGAAGTTCTTAGAAGGCAGGGTCTGTTAAAAGGTAATTGGTGTTTACTTGATAGCGAAAAGCTTAGTGTTGGTCAAACAGCAGAGATTGATCGCGTGTATAAAGAATACGCCCATTTACATGACGATAAGTTTGTTGAAAAGAATTTGCAAAAATGGCTAAAATGATATAAATTTACGTTATAGATCTGGGAGCGATGCTTTAGGCAAAGCTCCCAAAATTTTTAGGGGGCGCTTTGCATGATAAAAATAGGCATTATTGGACCTACTTGGATTGAAACACGAATTAAACGGTGCATTAAAAGGTTTCCTAATTTTCATCCAATCTTCAAAACTTCCAACAATATCTATGATGCTATTACTTTCACAAAGGAATTGGGCGATAGCTGTGATGTATTACTTTATTCTGGTTATATTCCTTATTATATTTCGAGAAAAGCTAGAGTTCATTCCGTCCCCGCCCACTATATCCCAGTAAAGGGTGCGTCTTTATACCGTGCTTTCTATCGATTACAAAAGCGACTTCATTCTATTCAGACTGTATCAATAGATACGCTGGCAAGAGCTGACTTGAAAGCACTCAATCTAGATCTCGATGAAAATATAAATAGCATTCATTATCGTGAGAAAGTTACACTTGCGGATACTGAAAAAGTAGTGAAGTTCCATACCGATAATGTTCAAAAATCTGAAGCGGATTGCGCCCTCACTGGTTTGAAAGTAGTTTCCGATAAACTAAATGAGTTATCAATTCCGAATGAATGGATTTTGCCTACTGACGGTGATATTATTGTGACACTGGAACGAGCCTTATTAGCTACGGAGAAAAGAAAAAAACTTGAATCACAAATTGTTTTCGGAATCATTTATATCGCTAACTTTGAAGCACTTAAAAGAGAAGCGGCTAATGAGCAAACAATTCAACGTCTTAATTTGGAAATTCAAAAAATTATTCTAGACTTTGTTGATTTATCGGAAGGTCATTTAACTTCTCTTGGCGGCAACGAATATATGTTTATCACAACTAGAGGCACCTTTGAAAGAGTGACACAAGGATATAAATATTTCCCTTTATTTGATGAAAAAAAACAAAATAAAATTCAAATTTCTGCAGGAGTTGGTTTTGGCGTAACAGCCAGCGAGGCCGGTTCACATGCCCGAATGGCATTACTACAAGCAATTGAGTATGGAGAGGGTAAATGTTTTATAGTAAAAGAAGACCGGAGCGTGATTGGTCCTATTGAAAATGAAATTCCTTTAACGTACCCTTTAACAATAACAGATATAAATATTATCAAAAAAGCGGAAAGTGCCTCTGTTTCCCCATTTTATATAAAAAAAGTGATTTCACTATTACAAAGGAAAAATACAAATACATTTACCGCACATGAATTGGCTGCAACTTTGGGAATTACTACAAGAAGTGCAAATCGCTTAATCGTCAGTTGGCTTGATGCAAAAATTATAGAAATTACAGGTATTGAAAAATTAAAAAAACGCGGAAGACCACGACAAGTATATTCATTGATAGAATAAGAGTTAGGAGGTAAATCATGGTATTTAAAATAGGATTAATTGGACTAGACACTTCCCATGTAGAAATTTTCACAAAACTATTGTATGAAGATAAAAGTAATTTTTACTGCAATATAAAAATTGTCATTGGGTATCCCTGTCCATCCCCAGATTTAACATTAAGCAAAACGAGGGTTGACGAATATACGTCCGTTTTGAACAAAGAGTATGGTGTCGAAATTGCGAAATCAATAGAAGAAGTAGCAGAAAAGTCAGATGCTATTTTTATTACCGCAATGGATGGGAGAAAACATCTCGACATTTTCAAGAAACTGCTCCCGTACAAAATACCAGTATTTATCGATAAACCTTTAACCATAACTGAAAATGACGCAAAAGAAATATTTACTTGGAGTGAAACATACAATACCCCTGTAATGAGTTCCTCTGCACTGAGATACTCAGATTCACTAACAACTTTATTACAAAATGAAAAGGAAAAACCAACTAGCGTTTATTTAAATGGACCACTGCCTTTTATTGAACATATCCCTTATTATTCTTGGTACGGTATCCATATGGTTGAAATGTTATTTACAGTTTTCGGTTCAAATTACACTCAATTGTCCGTTCAAGGCAATGAGCACAATGACGTAATTACTGCCGAATGGGAAGATGGACAATTTGGTGTAATAAGAGGTGTTCACGTATGGCATAGCAAGTTTGAAGCTCTCTTCCACTATCCAACTAGAACGGTGCATCTGCCTATCTATAAAGACAAAAAGTCTTATTACGCGCTATTATTGAAAAAAATAATCACTTTTTGTAAAACCGGACAAAGCCCAATTCCGAAAGAAGAGACACTTTCAATCATAAGGTTTATTGAAGAAGCCAATGCAAAAAGAGCTAAATTGATTATGTAAGTTATCGCCGAACCCGCTTTATTTCAAGCCCTTTTCCTACTTCTTCCACCTTCCAATTAGTGGAGATCCAAGTCTTTAAATTTTCAATTTCTAATTCTGTGAGTTGCAATTCTTTAATACTAAATTCCTCCACTATAAAATCCTTATCTTTTACTTTATCAAATTTCAGTTTTAAAAGATTAACTAAACCAGGGAATGTGAGAAATTTAATTTTGTAGCCTTCCTCTAAAATTTCCTTAAATACATTCCCTTCTTTGCCCACAAGCGGATATAATTCAGTGAAATCAAAGTTTTCATGTAAATTGTTTAAGCTCTCGAGATCTTGCTGCTCCGCTTTTGACAGCATTTCCTCGTTAGAAACTCCTGCTTTTCTAGCTGTTTCAATTAAATAGGCTTCCATTAATGTTATTTTATGTACCAATTCGTACCCTCCTAATTAAAAATTCGCTTCATCGCTTTTATGAATTCATTTACAGCAACCGGTATAATGGATAATCCGATTACAAAGAGCCATTCTTGCCAAACGAGTGGGCGTAGATGGAACCATTCGTTTAACACTGGAACAGAGACTAAGGCAATTTGTAAAACAAGACCGATTAAGACCGCACCTATTAAATAACGGTTTTTAAATATACCCGCTTGAAAAATAGATTGGCGGTTTGTTCGTAAATTAAACGCGTGAAATAATTGCGATACACTTAATGTTAAGAAAGCAAGTGTTTGGGCATGAATGATTGCTTCACTATTTATATTCTGTATATTCATTGAAAATAATGAAGTAGATTCTGTATAGATTTTTAACCCTTCCATGAACGCAAATAAGGTTAAAACCCCAATTATAATTCCGTTTAACACCATGAAAGAAACATCATCTTTCACAAAAATCTTCTCTGATGCGGAACGAGGTTTCTCCTTCATCACATTCGGATCTTCCGGGTCAACACCTAATGCAATTGCGGGTAGTGTATCTGTAATTAAGTTCACCCATAAAATATGAATGGCGGTGAGTGGTGCAGGCCACCCCATTAAAATGCCGATAAATAATGTGACAATTTCTCCTAAATTACATGACAATAAAAACAAAATAGATTTTTTTATGTTTTTATAAATGTTTCTCCCTTCTTCGACTGCTGCAGTAATCGTGGAAAAATTATCGTCAGTAAGAACGACATCCGCTGCCCCTTTTGCCACGTCTGTTCCCGTTATTCCCATCGCTACGCCAACGTCTGCCTGTTGTAAGGAAGGCGCATCGTTTACTCCGTCTCCTGTCATCGAAACAATATTTCCTTCCTTCTTTAAGGCTTGGACAATCCGTACTTTATGTTCTGGAGAAACGCGGGCATAAACATGAACCTTTTTTACTTTGTCTCTTAAAACCGCATCACTCATCTCATTTAACTCTTGACCGGTAATCGTTTCATCAATATGATCAGCAATGTGAAGCTCTTTTGCAATGGCAAGCGCCGTTTTCTGGTGATCTCCGGTAATCATGACAACACGAACGCCTGCCTCATGACATGTCGCAATCGCATCTTTTACCTCTTCTCTAGGTGGATCGATCATTCCTGTAAGTCCCAAAAAGACAAGTTCATCTTCAAGGTCTTCTTCTGTCCCTTGAAGGGGTATTTTTTTATAGGCAACAGCTAACACTCGTAAAGCTTTTTCCGCCATTTGATCAACTTGTGTCAAAATACTTGTTTCTAATTCATTTGATAGCGGGTGGATTGTACCGTTTATTTCAACTTCAGATAGTCTCGGCAATAGTTTTTCGACCGCGCCTTTCACAAAAACAAAACGGTTCCCTTCATGCTCATGAATTGTCGTCATCATTTTTCGATCGGAATCAAACGGATTTTCATCAACACGAGGAAAATCTTGTTCCAGCTCTTTTTTATGGAGCTCGAAACGTTCTGCCGCTTCAACGAGAGCAACTTCGGTCGGATCACCTGTTTGTTTATCATTTTCAATTGTCGCATCATTACATAACGTAATCGCCTCAAGAAAACGTTTCACAGTTGGATTCTCAATATTTATTTCCACCAAAGAAGATAAGTTCCCATTAACTGTACAATGGGTTAAAGTCATTTTATTTTGCGTTAATGTTCCTGTTTTATCTGAACAAATTACATTCACCGCACCGAGTGTTTCAACAGCTGGTAAATTTCTAATTACTGCATTTCGTTTAATCATCCGCTGGACACCTAGCGCAAGAACGATGGTGACAATGGCGGGAAGCCCTTCTGGAATCGCTGCGACGGCCAAACTAACAGCGATTAAAAACATATCAAGTACTTCACGACCTTGTAGAAATCCAATTAAAAATATAATCGCCGAAATGATTACGGCACCTATTCCTAAAATTTTGCCGAGCTCATTTAGTTTTTTCTGAAGTGGTGTTGACTCTTTTTCCTGACTATGAAGGAGTCTTGCAATTTTTCCGACTTCTGTGTTCATCCCTGTTTTTACGACAACACCCATTCCTCGTCCATACGTCGTTAACGTTGACATGAATGCCATATTTTTTTGATCGCCTAACGGAACATCTTTTGCGCTGAACCAAGCTGCATCTTTTTCAACGGAAGTAGATTCTCCAGTGAGGGACGATTCTTCCATTTGTAAATTAGTTGACTCAATCAATCTAATATCTGCTGGAACAATACGACCTGTTTCTAAATAAACAATATCCCCACGCACAAGTTCTTCCGAGGAAATCTCCTGTATAACCCCGTCTCTTTTTACAATCGCAACAGGGGTTGACATTTTCTTTAATTCCTCTAATGCTTTTTCAGCTTTCGACTCTTGAATTACACCAATAATTGTATTAATTGCAATAACGATTCCGATGATAATCGCATCACTTGTCTCACCGGCAAGTCCCGAAATAATAGCAGCAGCAAATAAAATATAAATGAGAGCATTATTTAATTGCCCCCAAATAAGTGAGAGAATTGATTGCTGTTGCTCCTCTGCAAATCGATTTGGTCCATCGATTTCTAAACGTTCCATCGCCCTTTTCGTGCTGATTCCTGTAGCTGGATCTGTATTTAATTTTTCAAAAAGCTTTTCAATTTGTTCAGGCATGTGCGAGTCATCCAATCTATCGTATTATTTTTTTACGCAAATATCATTTAATAAAAAAGAGGCTCCCCTTGATTCTTTTTACATAGAACTATTATTGCCTACACTCTATATTTTAGCATGAATTGACAACTCTTTACCTTATAGCTGGATAAATTTTATTAAAAATTTACTACTTTTTTCTATTTATCAGGCTAAAATTGCTGAAATAACAAGTGCTTTTCAAAAAAATAAAGAATGATTCCAAGTTGTGAGTCTTAGCGTATGAATGGAAAAGGTCTTTTTAAAGAGGATGTTCAAAAAGTCCGGTAAAAATGACACTGCGAATTTCGCACGAATGCTTGTTTCTCCGCTCCTTGAAAAAGGAAAGCACTTTTTCTTTGTGCTAGAAGCGTTTCCTTGGAAAAGAAGATCACTTTTCCTGCGTGCCAGATTTTGCTCATGTATCTAAATGCATACATTCCGCTGCCGGGAGCTGCGCCGCCTCGAACTTCTTGGTCCTTTTTATCCTCTTTTTTGAACACGCACTTAAAATACGGGTTGTATGTTTGTTTATTTAATGTTATTTTATACTTTGTAAACTCTTTTGCTTTGAGTTGTTTTTATATGTTTATACAAAATTAATTAAGGGCATATTTGAAATTGTCACTAATCCAAAATAATGTTCAAGTTCACTCTCTTACAAAGTGCGAGTTATTTCATTTGGGTTAGAGATGTGACAACACGAGATATATTTATAAAAACTTGGCTTGTCGCTATGCTTTATGAAAAAAGCCTTACTTGCACAAGTGCGACTCAAAAAACTTATCTACCTAAAAGTGAGGAAGGTTAATATGACGGAACAAATAATACAAAATGATTGGGCTCCGTTACTTGAAGATGAATTTTCGAAAGCCTATTATGTAAAACTGAGAGAATTTTTAATTAAAGAATACAAAACAAAAACGATATATCCACGAAAGGAAGACATATTTAATGCACTCCATCACACCCCTTTTCAAAAAGTAAAAGTAGTAATTCTTGGTCAAGACCCATACCATAGCCCCAACTTGGCACATGGCTTAAGTTTTTCAGTACAAAACGGAGTTGTAAAACCTCCATCTTTAATTAATATTTTCAAAGAATTGAAAAGTGATTTAGGGTACCCAATGCCATATCATGGTTGTTTAAAAGATTGGGCAAATCAAGGAGTGCTTCTATTAAATACAGTACTAACTGTTAGAGAAGGAGAAGCCCATTCCCATCGTGGGAAAGGGTGGGAAATCTTCACTGACCGGATACTCGAACTTTTAAATGAAAAAGATCATCCAATCGTATATCTATTATGGGGAAGAGCCGCACAACAGAAACAACGACTCATCGATACAAATAAACATCATATATTAACATCTTCTCACCCAAGTCCATTTTCCGCACATCAAAGTTTTTTTGGTAGTAGACCATTTTCAAAGACGAATGAGTTATTGAAAAGATCAGGATTGAAGGAAGTTGATTGGCAAATACTGTAAAGATCACTTCACTTTTGAAGAGGAGTGATCTTTCAGTCTACACCTGTGCGTCCTCTTTACAGATAAGTAGCCAAAGTTCCACTCCTGAAAACGATTAATCATTAAACCCGAGTAATTAAAAAACATCCGCCATATGACAGATGTTTTCTAATCAATAAACTGGTTGCAGCGCTGGATACAATAATTTTTCATATTGTGGTTATTTTGAGATTTAGCTGGATAATCGAGGGCGTGCGTGGTTATTTCGGGATTCTCGTGGTTATATCGGAATCTCCGTGGTTATTTCGAGAATTAGCTGGATAAAATGAATTCACAAAGAACAGATTAGAGCTATCAACATTTAAGACAGCCCTATGATGAATTTTATTCAATTAACTCAGGTTCTTGTGCTTCGTATCCATGCAATTCAACTGTCATCGATTCAATCACCTGGTCTTCGAGTGGTTTGTCGGCGTTATCACGTTCTGCGCTGACTATTTCGTCAACAATTTCCATACCTTCTGTCACTTTTCCGAAAGCTGCATAATCACCGTCAAGATGTGGAGAAGGGTCTGTCATAATAAAAAATTGTGAGCCAGCAGAATCTGGATCCATAGAACGTGCCATCGACAACACACCTCTGTCATGTTCTAAGTTGTTTTCAAAGTCATTCGAGCTAAATTCACCTTTAATCGTATAACCAGGGCCGCCCGTACCCGTCCCCTCAGGATCGCCACCTTGAATCATGAATCCTGGGATTACACGGTGAAAAATTAATCCATCATAAAAACCGTCTTCCACTAAAGAGATGAAATTATTTACTGTATTCGGCGCAATCTCAGGATATAATTCAATCTGCACTTTGCCGCCATTTTCCATCGTCATTATAACAACTGGATTATCACCAGTTGGAGTAACTTGTTCTACTTCATTTGCTTCCTCATTTGTCTCATCCGCTCGTTCAGTTGCTGTTTCCTCATCTTCATTAGTCTGACCATCATTTGACTGTCCGCCGCAAGCCGTGAGTATAGCAGCTAATACAATTAAACTAATGAATAAATATGCATATTTTCTCATATGATTTGCCTCCTAAAATGCTATCTCTCAAAATAGTATAACTTTTTAGGACAAGGAATGCTAAAATTTATTCAAAAAAAAGACCTCTACTTCGGGTAAAGATCTACTTAAATACATCTGGATAAAATCCTTCGGCTAATTTTTCTAACATACACGAGATTCTGGTTCCCGGTAATACGCTATTTAATGTAATGCTACAAATTTATCGTTTTGCACACTTTCAAGCTGCGATAAAGCTCAGTCATTTTAATTTCATAGTAGGTATTCCCAGCTGATATATTAAATCGTCACTCGATACAACAGTTGTCCGATTTGTCACGTATTACGTTGTTTCAAATAATTAGAATACAGAAAATGCAGAAGAAGAATTAGGGTTTGTTTCAACTGAAAACAATGCAGATATAAGAACAAACATCATCAACGTTGCAATGAGCACTAATACTCCATAAACAATAGTACTTCTTCCTTCAGACAATAATTTTGATTCGTAAAACCCGTTTATAGTTTCCTAAACAACAACGAAAAAAGAGAAACACGATAACGTATTGTGTTTCTCATTATTTATCTTCAGGATCATATATCGCAAAATTCAAATCATGAAACAATGTTGTAACATCGCGTGTTTCTTTGCCATAGTCAATTTCCTTTTCATAATTTAAAAAATCAATTGCATATTGAACCGTTGCCGCAACACCAAGTTTTAGAACAGCTTCATCAATATCAAAATGGGCATTATGATGTTCTGCTCCGATGCCTTTTTTCTCATTTTGAATGCCGACAAAGGCAAAAACCCCTGGGAAATATCTTTGATAAAACCCGAACGGCTCTGATGCCATCCAGGCTGGGTAATGAGTAAGTGTCTCCTCCCCTAATATGCGCTCAATTGCTTCGGCTGCAATATTTGCACATGTCTCTTCATTATTGACAAATAAATGAATCGGCGCCGGCTCTTGGATAAATTCATAATTACAATTATTTTTATGACAAGCTTCATCCAATAAACGAGTAAACACTCGCCGCGCCGCTTCTCCTTGATCTTCATGGAGGAACCGAGCAGTACCACTAAATTGCAGTTCATCTGGAATAACATTAGCAGAAGATCCAGCATGAATACTACCAACAGAAAACGTAATTGGCTGAAACGGATTCAAGGAACGAACTCGTGCCGCTTGGAGATCATTGTAAAAATCGCTAAAACATGCAATCGGGGAATTCGCCAAATCTGGACGAGAACCGTGGCCACTTTTCCCACGAATTATGACATCAAATGGGAAAACCCCTGCCATGCGTGAGCCAGGATCGACAGAAATTTTTCCAGCTGGGATATCATTTTTTAAATGGATACCCCATACGCCGTCTGCACCAATTTCTACGAGCCGTTTTAGCATTCGATAAATTCCTTTTCCGTTTTCTTCGCCCTGTTCAAATGCCAAGATAATTTTTCCTTTGATCTGATCTTTATGGTTTACCAAAATTTTTGCCGCTCCTAATAGCATTGCTGTATGTCCATCGTGACCGCATAAATGTGCGGCATCATTTTTCTTGGAAACAACAACTTTTTCTTGTTTTAAATTTCTCGGAGCTTCTTTCATTGGGAGTGCATCAAGATCACTTCTTAAAATTATAGATTTACCGGGGTTCTCTCCTTCAATAAATCCAATGACACCGCCAGATGGAATTACTTCATAAGTAATATTCAACTTCTCAAGTTCATCGGTAACAACTTTTATGGTACGTTTTTCTTCCATACTTACTTCAGGATTTCGGTGCAAATCTCTCCGAATGTTAATCACATATTCTTCTATTTCTGTTGCCAACTGCTTTACATCCATTATCATCCCTCCAATGGAAGTTTCCCTATTCTACTATTCCCTGAACGAAACTCTTCTAATAACAGCATCATCTTTTAACTGGACAGCGCATTTTTTTTGAGCAAAAAGTATACACCTATCCCAATAAAAGCACCTGTTCCATCAATCAACACATCTCGAACTTCCCCGCTTCTCCCAGGAATAAATAGTTGATGTACTTCATCCGAGATAGCGTACAGCACACAAATAAGAAACGCGTAAGCTGCATATTTAAAGTTGTGAATACGGAGTGCGTTTACAACAAGAATACCGAGTATAAAATAAGCAATAAAATGCGCACTCTTCCGTATGAAATGATGAAAATAATCAGAGTTAACCGGAAAGATTAGTTCTATTAGGTATAGAATTTTTGCCGCTAAATCACTGCTCAATTCACTTGATTCTGATCCCGGTTGATGTGACAAATAAAAAATGACACTCATCCAAATAAGCACCGGAATCCAAAATATGAATTTTTTAACATCTGTATGTACCATTGTCATCAGCCTAACAAATTGTTCTCTATTAAGAGTACACCTCTTTTCGAAAAATTTCATTAAAAATTATCGGGAGAAGGAAGTATTTTTATAGTTTAAAAAAATGCTTATTTTTGCCGCAAAACATAGTGCGTTGCATACAATTTTTCCAAATAGGGATTTCTTGATTTAGAGAAAATCAATTTTCGCTTCGCACCTTTCCCCCATGAATAATAAACAGTTGTTGATTCTTTCCAGTTTTGGTCTATGGCAACTTTTCTTAATGTCTTTAACGCAAAATTTAATTTTGAAAGATTAGAGGTAGCTGCGCATTCTAAATGAGGAATTTTTCTAAAACGCCATTGATTCACCTTATCGTCTGTAAACCAGCCGATTTGCAGAAACAAATCAATTGGGCTAACATATCCTTTATCAATTACTAGTTCCGTAGCACACTGTTTTACTCGCTGTTCTATCTTTTGTCTATTCATACAATACCTTTCCTTATTCTACATATTTAATCTCATGCGTGTCGCAAAAATCTCTGGCAACCTGTTTATAGGCCGCATTCCGATAATCATACCACTCGTTGGCAACCCAAGCTTATGTATTACATCTTTAAACCGCCTGAATATGCCTCTCCCATTAATCGCAACAAGTAGCTCCTCTACTTTACCAGGATCCGATAAAGTAAAACAAATTCTTTCCATCATCCGATATTCATCTATATCATATTCTGATAACTCTATATACCGAGTTTCGTTTTTGATAATATACCTAGAACCTAGATTTATCAATTCTTCCTCCCATTAAAATATAGCTTCATACGGTTTATATCTACTGTCTTTTCCAAATATACGTTCACCAATTCCAACGTTCACGATCAATAAAAGCAAAATTTTCAACAAAAACCATTTTAAATCTCTCAACAACTTCGCTTAATCCAATACTATTTCGCATAACTTCAACCCTCTAGCTAGCACTACTTTTGTTATTCTAACATAAAAGTATCATAAAAACGGAGAATGTTTACCGACTACTGCAAAGCGGGGATGCGGATTTTTTGCTGTTACTCTCCCTATTGAAGACGTTATTCAAAAATTAAAAAAGGAAATCGTTTCATTTAAGATAAAAATTGGGAACTTTCACTTTAGAAAGTTCCCAATTTTATTAATGTATTATATAGTTTGTTGCTTCTTCCGTTGCACTTGTCCTCAAATATTCTTCAACTAAAATCATCTCTGCAAAACCTTGGGCTGTAGGCAATTCATCAACTGGATGAGCGAAAAGATTTCTAATTTTGCCATCGTATTTTGACGTTAAATAAGCAGCTTTTAACTTCGCTTCTTCGTCATTTCCAAGTTCATAATAGACATATAACTCTTCCAAGCTTGTCTGAATGAGCCGCAATATTTCCAACAGTTCCTCGCTTTCATAACTCAGATTCACAATTACCAGCTCCTCAGTTTCCTTTTTTAAGATATATACCCGTCCAAATACTTTCCGAAACATAATTATTATAAAAATCGTATAAATATCTAACTTTTCAAATAATTCATGTTAAATTAAGTTTAAGAATGATATAATTAATTGAAACGTATTTTTCACGTCATAATAAATAAAATGTACTCGTCAAGCTATCAGGTGAGTTATTCTCATTACATTAATGCAATTCTTGATGACTATAAAATGCTTATAACTGCTATGAACTGGAACAGGCTACCATCTTGGCTTAAATTTTTAAAAGGGGGAATACGATTTGTATTCGATTCAAGATTTGTTGGAAGGTTACCAAAGGAAGCAATTTTCTCCAGTTGAAATAACGCAAAGTTACATAGAAAAAGCAAAACATAACAGGAATTTGAATGCATTTATTTCCATCACGGAAGATGTCGCACTACAACAAGCAAAACTTTCTGAAATGAAGTGGCAGTTAGGCGAAGTTGGGCAACTAGAAGGAATTCCACTCTCCTACAAAGACAATATTCACACGAAAGGTACCGCTTCAACAAGTGGATCAAAAATCGATCAAGACTTTATCCCCGAGAAGAATGCGACTATTATTGAAGCAATGAACCAAGCTGGGGCTGTCATGATTGGGAAAAATAATATGCATGAATTTGCGTTTGGCATCACGAATAACAATCCCTTTTACGGTCCAGCAAAAAATCCGTGGAATCCACAACTTATTTCTGGTGGTTCCAGTGGTGGCTCTGCTGTTGCGGTATTAGCTGGATTATCTGTTGCTTCATTAGGAACAGACACTGGGGGATCCATTCGAATTCCAGCTGCAAGCTGCGGACTAGTTGGTTTAAAACCAACTTATGGAATGCTTCCAAATGAAGGTCTAACACTAATCTCACAGACCTTGGATCACCTCGGGCCAATTACAAAAGATATATCCGATTTAATTCTCATGATGGAAGCATTGACTGGAAACAACTTTTCAGTGATTGATTCTACCGCTGAAGATTTGCGCGGCGTAAAAATTGGTGTTCCAGTTAATTTCTTTACTGAAAAAATTGAAACTGATGTTTTAGAAAGTTATAAAGCAACAATCAAAAAACTAGAACAACTTGGTGCACATCTCGTTGACGTAGAAGTTCCATATGCCAAAGAAGCAATTCCACTTACTTTTACATTAGCAATCACGGAAGGTGGCTATTCACATAAAGATAGGATCAAAAAACATATGGATGATTATGGTTACGACGTTGCCCATGTGATGCAAGCAAGTAAATCCATACCTGCCTATGATTATGTACATGCTTTAACGAGAAGAACGGAAATTATTGCTGCTTGTGATCGAATGCTTGAACAAGTGGATGCCATCATTACGCCTACAATACCAGCTCAACCAAAACCGATCGACCAAGAAATAGTTCAGTTCAATGGAGAAGAGGAACCAATTTTTGACTGTATGATTCGCTACACATCTTATTTTAATTTGACAGGACACCCTGCAATTTCAATACCGGTTGGTTTGGCAAATGATATACCTATCGCCGTACAACTTGTAAGTAGAAAATGGAAAGAAAGACAGCTTATTAGCATCGCGAAAATTTTCGAGGATAATTATTTGAGTGATTTTTATGAGCAACGAGACAAATTAGTCGCTAGCTTAAAAGTTTGAGAGAGGGTGAGAATCCTCTCTTTTTTAGTATAAAATTTTTCTATTGCTCATTGGCTAGAAGCCCAAGTATCGCAAGCACTAGCTTGTATGTCCTGCATCTGTAATTATATGGTGCTTCGTGGATAATATACTGTCCGCGTGGTGATTCCAGATTTCCCGTGGTTAAACCGTAATCTTCGTGGATATTTTACGAATTGGCTGGATAAATAATTACAACGTGGTGATTCCAGATTTCCCGTGGTTAAATCGCGATCTTCGTCGTTATTTTACGATTTAGCTGGATAAATAATTACAGTGTGGTTATTTCAAATTTCCCGTGGTTAAATCGAGATCTTCGTGGATATTTTACGAATTGGCTGGATAAATAATTACAGCGTGGTTATTTCAGATTTCCCGTGGTTAAATCGTAATCTTAGTGGTTATTTTACGATTTGGCTGGATAAATAGTACCCGCGTGGTTTTTCAAGATTTCCCCTTTTTAAGAAAGTAAAATTCAAACCTTTCAAATTTTGTTCATTTTTTCACATATAATATTTGTTTTTATGGAATATACTGTTAATAAGAAAACAGCTCTCTTTATTATTTGTTATAATATTCAGAACTAATGAGCACTTCTTTCTAAAATAGGGTATGATAGAGATAAAATGGTCTCTTGCGTGGGGAGGAAATGGATGTGGATTCAATAACGGTTATGACGTTCTTTAGTCTTGCGATGTTTTGTTTTTTCTTTGTGTATTGGATGAAAAAAAATGACAAGAAATACAGATATCAAAAAACAAAAATGGTTGATATGTTTATTACAAAACGAGGGATCACTGTTGAAAAATTCTTTAGTGGATTCCATTTTGATTTAGTCAACGATTCAAAGAACAAAAATATTTGGTTTTTTATACTTCAGGACAACACACTTCAATACAAACAAATCCCCTATGAAGATTTATTTCATGTTTCTTATAAGTTAGACGGTCATACAATCGAATCAACATCTCGATCGGGACAATTAAAACGGGTACTTATCGGTGGAGAAGTTGAAAATACTAGTATGCCCCCGGCCATTTGGAAAAAAGAAGACGATTTTCGTGTCGTAAAAGAAGTACGACTAACTGTCCAAATAGATGACTTACAAGCCACAACGCTAGATTTAATCTTTAACACTTACCACCTACCTGTCGAAAGAAAACATATCAAAGATAGAGATGCCAGGGAATGGTTTGACATCTTTTCATATATCATTGAATCAGAAGAACGGAAGGGAGCATAGGTGTCGCTCCTTTTTATTTTTGAATCTACTTTTACAAATTTCACCTATTCATTGTACCATTTTTTCATTCATTAATCTCCAACAAAAAAGACGACAAAAGATGCGGAGTCGCTACAACAACATGATGAGTGGCGAGAAAAATGCGGAGCTTCTACAACAACATACGGAGTGACGGCAAGAAGATAAGGAGTTGCTACGTCAACATGATGAGTGCCGGGAGAAGATACGAAGTTGCGACTGCAATAATAAATTCACAATCCAAACGCTTCTGCCAATAAACGATAAGAAATGTACTTCGCTTCTTCATCATGCGTTATCGTGATAATCATCATCTCGTCAGCCTTATATTTTTCGTTTAGTTCCTCGATTTCCGCCTTCACTTTGACAGGATCGCCGATGATCATATTACGTTTCATCTTTTCGATTTTCTTTTTGTCTTCATCTGTGTATACATAGTTCTTCGCCTCTGCGACAGACGGGATTTCACGGTTTTCAACCATATTATCTTGATGGATTTTCCAAAGAAAATAACTTAACGCAAGTTCCTCCGCTTCCTCCAAAGTTTCCGCACAAATTACAGTAATCGCTACAATTACATGGCCTGATGTCCCATGATGTTCAGAATATTTCTCACGATAATCTTTCACGATATCAGGCCCAACAAAATCAGTCATAAAATGTCCAAATGCATAATCCAATCCGTTTTCAGCGGCCAAGTCTGCACTTTTTCCACTCGTTCCAAGTAACCATGTCTCTGGCGGGGTATCTGGAACAGGAGTTGGGGATATTTTTCCATACGGATGATCTATCGGAAAACTTCCATGCAAAAATCCAAGCAACTCTTTAATTTGTTTTGGATACTCATTTACCTGTTTTAAATAATTATCTGATAACGCCAGCGATACCTCCGCTGACCCTCCTGGTGCACGACCTAGACCTAAATCGATTCGTCCAGGAAAAAGCGTCTGCAATAAATTATATGTTTCTGCCACACGAAACGGTTTATAATATGGTAAAAGTACCGCTCCAGCACCAATCCGAATCCGCTCCGTTTGAGAGCCAATCACTCCAAGCATGACATCTGGATTCGGTGAAGCAAGTCCAAATAAATCGTGGTGCTCCGCAATCCAGTACCGATGATACCCAAGCTCCTCCCCAAGTTGCGCTAATTTCACAGAAGTTTCCAGCGCCTCTTTCGGGGTTTTTCCATCCGAAATCGGCGACTGATCTAATATACTTAATTTCATAACGAATCACCTCGTACTGTGGATTATATTAGAAGTCTTGGCTAATCGCCAATCTTTTATAGCGAAATCCGTATACAGTAAGAAGGCTTTATATTGTCTTACCTACAAAAATATAGCTAAATATATATATAGGTTGAAAGTTATCATATTGTATTCCAAAATGATCATATTAAATCTACACGAAAGTGGTATACTATTTTGGATGGTGAAAAATGATGATATTAAATACTAAACTCCCACAATTTCTCCCAAAAATTCAATCTCTAGCTGAATTTAATAAACAAACTCTTCTTACCGACTCCTTCTTATTAGAAACAGAAGGAGATCTGGCCATGTATTATGCTCCACATAATGAGTATATAAATACCGACGCAAAAATTATTATCGTCGGTATCACTCCGGGCTGGAATCAGATGAAGACAGCATACATCCAGCTTGTAAAATCGATTAGCAAAGGAGAGTCTTTGGAAAAAATGCTTGAAAATACAAAAATTGCTGCCAGTTTTTCAGGTACAATGCGTAAAAACCTAATCGTTATGCTTGATAAAATTGGACTTCCGGAAACTCTTGCCATTGATTCGAGTGAGCAACTTTTTAGCACTTACCGCTCTTTTCTCCATACGACTTCTATCATTAAATACCCTGTCTTTTATAAAGGCAAAAATTACACTGGACACACCCCGACTATCGACCAGTCTAAACTCCTCAAGCGTTATGCATATGAAGTTTTCCCAATAGAACTAGCGCAAATTACTGATCCTGCGCTCGTCATTCCGCTTGGAAAAGCAACGGAAAAAGTAATCCACACTGTACAAAATAAAAACGAGCAACATATTTATTTATACGGCTTTCCGCATCCATCTGGAGCAAACGGACATCGCGAGAAACAGTTTAAACTAAATCAGAAACAACTAGAAGATAAATTTAAGATTTGGAGAAATAGCTGATAGAATTTTACTTTACATTTTTTACCTGCAAGTTTTATTCGAAAATTACATATTACTAAAGACAAATTTACGGACGGTGTACTTGATCCAAATAAAAAAATGGAATATGTTGTAAAAGACGGTGGACATATCGTTGCAAATACGACGCCGGGTTGTTGGGGACCGATGATTACACCAGCTCTAAAAGGTGGACATGAGGTGACAAAGCCTGTCTATGTAGAAGGGGCGGAAATTGGGGATGCAATTGTCATCCATATTAAATCAATAGAAATTACTTCCTTTGTCACTGCATCAGGAAATGATAAACCGGTAGACGGACGTTTTAATGGAGACCCGTTTGTTGATGCTTATTGTCCGAATTGTAAAACGGTAAACCCCGAAACAGTAATTAAGGGAATTGGGAATACGGCTATCCATTGTAAAAATTGTGATACGGATATAACACCGTTTAATTTTACACATGCTTATACAATCGCATTCGATGATAAGAAAACGATGGGACTTACGCTAAATAAAGAAGCAGCCGAAACGGTGGCTCAAGATGGAAGAAAATTCATGTGTACACCCGAACATTCTATCCAAAACCCAATCGTCACCTTTGCCCCGCACGATATGCCCGCAACAATGGCGAGAATACGGAGTTTTGTTGGACAACTTGGCACCACGCCAGCAAGAGCGATGCCAGATTCCCATAATGCTGGTGACTTTGGACAGTTTTTAATCGATGCTCCACATGATTATCGGGTCACCGAAGAACAATTAGAAGATCGTACAGACGGCCATATGGATATTAACCGTGTACGTGCAGGTGCTGTCTTAATCTGTCCGGTGAAAGTGGAAGGCGGTGGTGTTTACGTTGGGGATATGCATGCGATGCAAGGGGATGGTGAAATTGCTGGACATACTGCAGATGTCGCTGGAATCGTCAGTCTTCAAGTCCAAGTATTAAAAAATATGCAACTCGAAGGACCAATTCTACTTCCAGTTGAGGAGGATTTACCTTACTTAGCAAAACCGTTTACGGAACAAGAAAAAATTCGCGCCCAACAAATCGCCAAACATTGGAAGATGAATGAAGTAGAAAACGTATGCCCGATGGAACAGGAGCCAACTTAAATGATGCAACGACAAATGGTATGGAAAGAGCAGCAAATTTTTTCGATATTACCGTTCCCGAAGTGATGAACCGTGCTACGATAAATGGTGCGATTGAAATCGGTCGTCATCCAGGGGTTGTCACCGTTACATTTTTAGCACCAGAATCGTATTTAGATAAGAAAGGATTACTTGATTTAGTAAAAGAACAATATGTGTTGTGAAGCAAGCTCCCCCAGTAGGGAGCTTTTCTTATTAGTAGGACTTTATGTTAGATTCTCTAAGTATGTCAGGCGAGTAACTCTGCATCTTTCATGCCACTAAATATCAGGGCAAGCATCTATAAAAATTCTCCCCACATCAAGACGTAGGGAGACTATACACTACTACTATTCTATTTTTTCTGGGTTCTCTAAGTACGCAATCAATGTTTGTAAAAATCTTGCGGCTGGCGCTCCATCGATAATTTGATGATCAAATGTTAAACTTAACGGGATCCTCATTCTTTCCAAAACTTGTCCGTTCTCAATTACTAAATAAGTTTCAATTTTTCCTAACCCTAAGATTGCGACTTCAGGTGTATTAATGATTGGTGTAAAGAAGTGAATGCCAAATGCACCCAAGTTTGTAACCGTAAAGGTGCTACCAGATATCTTTTTCGGATCAATTTTTTTATCTTGAACAGATTGTGCCAACGCTTCTACCTCTTTATCCAAGGATTCAAGTGAATGCTGATCCGCATTTTCCACGACTGGAACAAAGAGTCCTTCTTCCGTATCCGTTGCAACTCCTAAATTAATCTCTTCGCTCTGTTTCCATACATCATTTTCATACGTACCGTTCATATATAAGTGCTCTTTGATCGCCTTTACAACAGCGTAAACTATCCAACTATTCCAGCTCATTTTTTTCTCGTAATTTTCCCGCTTAATTGCAAGTTTTGTCACATCAGCATAAGCAGTTTCCGTCAACTGGGCGCTATTTTGTAAGCTTTCTCTCATCCGAGTGGCAATTGTCTTCCGAATACCGGTTAATCTTTCACCAGATCCTGACTTACCTTCTACAAACTTTCGTATATCTTTTTCTGTAATTTTGCCACCGCTACCGGATCCTTGAACTTCCGTTAAATCAACGTTTAGATCTTTTGCCAGTTTCCGTAGGCGTGGTGCTACCCGAACGAAGGAACGTTTAGCGGGCTCTTCCGCAATAGTAGCTGCTACGGTAGATTCAGTGACTTCCTCAACCGATGCATCTGAACCTGTCTTTGCAATAATACCTAAAACATCTCCGACAGTTGCTACCTCTCCTCTTTTTACAATGATTCTCTCTAATACTCCGTCCGCTTCTGCTTCTATTTCACTAACCGCTTTTTCCGTTTGAACTTCGACTAACACTTCACCTTTTTGAACAGTATCTCCTTCTTGTTTATGCCAAAATATGATCGAGCTTTCTTCATAATTTTCATCAAATCTTGGAAGTATAACTTCTGCCATCGTATTTGCACCCCTTAGAAAGCTATTAGTCTTCCTCCAGCATTTCCTTTACCGCTTCATAGATTTTATCCGCACTAGGAACAACAAACTGCTCAAGTGGACGACTATACGGGATTGGAACATCTGGTATTGCAAGTCTTTTTATTGGAGAATCGAGATCATATAACGCTTCCTCAGCAACAATTGCACTAATTTCCGCTGTCATTCCATAAGATAAATAATCTTCATCAACAACTAATAAACGATGCGTTTTTCGTACAGATTCTAAAATAGTTTCCTTATCTAGTGGGACAAGTGAACGTAGATCAATAACTTCTACGTTAATTCCTTCTTCCGCAAGTCTTTCTGCTGCTTCCAAAGCATAAACTGTCATCATCTGGATGCCGACAATCGTAACATCCGCACCTTCTCTAGCAACGTTTGCCTTTCCTAAGGGCACTGTATAGGCTTCTTCAGGAACATGTCCGACAGCCGCATCCAATTGATCCATCCAACCTAAACCTTGTAACGTTTTGTGGAACATAAATACTACCGGATCATCGTCCCGGATTGCAGACGTCATCATCCCTTTTAAATCATATGGTGTCGTTGGAGCGACGACTTTCATTCCGGGTAAATGGGCAAACGTTGCGTAAAGCGTCTGAGAATGCTGCGCCGCATCGTTGTATTCTCCACCAACAGCGGTCATGAGAACCATCGGCATTTTCACATTCCCACCGGACATATACGGGATTTTTGCCATATGATTGTAAATTTGATCCATACAAACACCAAAAAAATCAACGAACATTAACTCCGTAATCGGCCGCATCCCCTCTGCTGCTGCTCCAATTGCAGCACCGATAAAGGCAGTTTCTGAAATTGGTGTATCCATAATTCGCTCAGGGCCAAACTTGTCCAACAAACCTTCTGTCGATCCAAAAATCCCACCATATTTTCCAACATCTTCACCTAAGACAAATACTTCTTCATTTCTCTCCATTTCAAGGGCTATCGCCTCGGCCATCGCTTTATTTCCAGTCAACAAACGCTGTTTTTTTACAGTTTCCATTTCGTGATCCTCCTTCATCTTTTTATTGATTCATTAGAAAACTTGGCTTATCACCAAGCTAACGGAGAATGACTTAGTTGCACTTACGAGTGATTGACGTACTAGTACTGGTGTTGTCACAGGACGTGACGGTTTTAGCCAGTGAGCAGTAAAAAAGTTTCATACTCTTTTAACTGCTAAAAAGATCCTCTAGTGCAGCTTCAGGTTCAGGATATTCACTTTCTCTAGCAAACTGATATGCTTCATCGACTAATGCTTTTACGCGGTTTTCACGTTCCGTAAGTTCCACCTCGTCGGTCAAACCTTCAGATAAAATATAATTTTTCAGTCGATCAATTGGATCTTTTTCCCGTAAACTCGGAACTTCATCCTCACCTCGATAAAGCTCTGGATCCCCTTGGAAATGCCCAAGAAAACGATATGTTTCTATTTCAATAATTGTAGGACCTTCCCCGTTTCTAGCCCGCTCAACTGCGCGTTCTGATGCTTTATACATCTCAATTGGGTTATTGTCATCCACTCGTTCTCCAACAATTCCATATGCAGATGCACGTAAGTGGTTTGACTCCACAGAAGTCGCGCTATCTTTAGGTACCGAAATTCCATATTGGTTATCCTCAACAACGACAATGACTGGCAATTTCCACAAAGCAGCTAAATTCAGTGATTCGTGAAAAGCACCTGAGTTTGCCGCCCCTTCTCCAATAAAAGCAACTGCAACAGCATCCGTACCTCTCTTTTTCGCAGCAAGTGCCGCTCCCACCGCCTGCGGAATCCCGGCTCCGACAATTCCACTACAAGCAAATTTTACTCTCGGATCAAATAAATGCATATGTCCGCCTTTTCCCTTTCCAAGCCCCGTTGCTTTTCCGAACATTTCTGCGGTCATTCGATTTAAATCTACTCCCTTAGCAATCGCATGATGATGCGGACGGTGCGGGGAAGCCACTGTATCTTCATCCGTCAAATGTGCACAAATACCAACTGCTGCAGGTTCTTGTCCATTCGATAAATGCATCTCACCAGGAACCGTCCCAGCCCCAATATTAAATGCAGGAGTTTTTCCTTCCATATAAACTTCTTCCATCGTCTCTTCATAATACCTAATCTTAACCATCATTTCGTACATCCATAATAACTTCTCTCTCGGAATACTCATCTTTTTTTCCTCCTTTTTTACGTCATACAGAGTACAAAGGGGACATCGACATTCAAAAATCGATTAGAATATATATTTTTTCATCATCTCCTTTATGGAAGCAATTGATGAAACCGCCTTCACTATTTATCATACTAAATAGATAATATGCCTGCAATACAGTTTAAAACAAATTCATCTAAACTTCATTACATTATTGCAATCCAATGAACCTTTGTCTCGATATATGAAAATTTTGAATCATTTTGAACTTTTGGTCAAAAAAAAGCTCAGTCCGCATATTGAACATGAGCTTTTATCCCAATCCCTTATATACTATTAAAAATCCTCCACTAATCGTGCTACATCCTTACCACATTTTTCACATTTTCCTTTTAGCAAAACGCCATGGGAATCGTCATGAAGTGAGTAATCCACAATGGTCGTTACAAAGCATTCTCCACAAAAAACATTTTCAATAATTTTTCGCTGTAAATTCTTAGGTACCTGCTTCCATTTCTTAGCTGCTTTCATATCAATAACCGACATAACTTTTCCCCATTTCCTTTGAAGTTTATGATACCCTTATTTACTAGTCATTATTTGTTTCGCAAATCTTCTAAAATCTTGTAAATGTTTATCAATGATAGACTGTAAAATGCTTAGGTTAATGGATTGGTAGTCATATACAGCAATATTTCGAAATCCAACCATTGCTTTCATATTTTTTGAAACTTCCGAATCGATATAACCGTTGTTTTCTAATAAAGAAAATGCCTCACGATTAGTTTTAGGGATCCAAATTTCCTTTCGCTAACTATATGCATGGCAAGATCTATGCTTGCTTCACATGCTCGTTGTATATTTAAAATGATACTGTCCTGTTTTATATAGTTATGAAGGTTTTTCGGATTATGTTCGTAAACTTCTTCTTCTACACGGATGATACACCGTTCTATTGTTGCTATTTTAGATAAGCTCACATCACTGTTCATAAACGGATCCGCTCTCCTTTATTCTTTCCAACACTTTCTTTCGGCATTCATTTAGGTCTGTGTACATAGAAAGTGCTCTTATTCGTTGTAAAATAAATTCATTTTCATCCTTGCAAAAAATAACTTCTCCTGTATAAAAAATTTGTGCAGCAAATACAGTATCCACTTTTCTAATATCAACAAGATCAACGGATTCAATCTGTAAATTTTCCGCAAGTTGCTGAGCCGTCAGAAAACGTTCATAATCCGAAATATCCGTTTGAGTAAAAAAAGCAATGTCTATATCACTATCCTTACGTGCAGTACCTTTTGCATAAGATCCAAAAAGAATAATAAATATTGGGTTAAATTTCGATAACGTAGTGCGAATTATTTTTATTTGGTCTTGGCTAATCATAGGGAAAACCTCCCTTAGTTCCTTTTATGTTAGTTTACCACGGTTGGGGACATACTTCATCCACCATTTTTTTACTGCAGTCTTCCCCGCGCATCGACTTTCCATTCGTCGATCACTTTTCCGTCTCGATACACCAAATACGTTTCAAACAAATTCGCGACAACACAAGCGTGATTCGGAATAATTGTAAGTCGATCATTCAATTTCACATCGACCGTGCCTTCAACCGGGATAACGCCATGTTCCTCGGATAGACGAGCGATGACAAATTCGGGGTGTTCCTTCACAAATCCGTGACCAGCGATACTTGCATTTCCGTGTGCCCCTTGGTCGAGTGCGAGCGTCTTACTACCAGCGTCAATAACAATTCGGTTCTTCTTCACAGAAACGACGCTTGAAAGCACGGTGAGTGCACATTGCTCCCTTTTAGCAACGCCAAGTCCGACTTGTACCATATCATAAAATACTGCGTTTCCAGGTCGGATTTCGGTAATTCCTTCCACGGTACCAGCAATTTTAAATGTCGGTGTCGATCCAACGCTCCGGTTCGGAATTGGAATGCCTGCTGCTTCACATAATTCCGCACTTGTCACCACAGCAGCCGCCTCTTCATTTGCGATCGTCTCAATTTCCTCGGTCGACGAAGCGGCATATGAATGTCCTGCGTGAGTAAAAATTCCGTCCAGCCGAAGTCCAGATAGTCCCTTCACATGCTGTGCCAACTCCACGACTTGCTCATTCGGATCCACCCCGACCCGGTTCAACCCTGAGTTTACCTTAATCCACACGTTTAGCGGATTTTTGGGATCAAAACACTCCTCCAATAAATCCGCTTGCTCCACGGAATCCACTGCTACGATGACTTTTGCTTGCTCCATCAGCTTCTTCACTCGTTCTAGCTTTGGTTTTGCGGCGAGTGGATATGCAATCAGAATATCCTTTATCCCACCAGCGACCATTATTTCTGCTTCACCAACTTTTGCCACAGTAAGACCTACTGCTCCCGCTTCAATTTGCCTCTGTGCTATTTTAATACTTTTATGTGTTTTGATATGCGGCCGTACGGCAACTACTGCCTCTTTTGCAAAACTGGCAATATCATCAATATTCTTTTCTAGTTTATCTAAATCCAACAACAAAGCTGGTGTATCTATCTTGGCAAAATTTATGCTCATCCCTCGGCCTCCTTTTCATCTATCCAAATTTTATCATGGAAAAAAGACAAATTGCGAATATAACCTATTCTCTTTAATTTCTAACATCGCAAAAGAAAAATATGGTAGTTTTCGTTTATATGTTGGAGAACCTGGGTTAAGCAGCAATACTTTTCCAACATACCGCATCATTGGAATATGCGAATGACCGAAAATAATGATATCAACATCGTCCGTCTCAAATACTTCAAGCGCCCGCTTTTCCGACGTTTTCTTCTCCCCATGCCCATGTGTAACTCCAATTTTGAATCCTTTTACCTCGATTAATTGCCGCTCCGGAAATTGCTTCTTCACTTCGTCTGAGTCGACATTTCCGTGTACGCCAATAACATCAGCAAAACTCGCTAGTGTCTTGTAAACAAAGTTTTCGCTCCAATCCCCACCGTGAATGATAAGGTCGGCCTGCTCACAGGCGGAGAGGAGTTCTTTTGGAAGCACACGAATTTTTCCCCGAAGATGGGTATCTGATGTTACGATGATTTTCAAAAAACTCCACCTCCTTAATCATCCTGCCGAATAATAATCGTATTGTTGAATATAGTTTTTAACACTTTCTTCATCTGATATATCCCCGATACCAATAATATAGAGGACAGTTATTTCATCCGTTGCCGAATTGACAACCTTCTTTTTTAGTTCAATATACTGCAAATCGTGTTCTTCTAGCCCTATCGCTAAAACTGATTCTTTCAATTCAATTAAGTATCTCGCTTCTTCTCTCCAATGTTCATCTTTTTCATCCCACTGATTAGTGGATACGTCCAGTTCCATATTTTTTATTTCATTACCTAATTTTGTTTATAATTCGGAAAGGAGTCTGCTGTCAACAAATCACCATTTAGTAATAAAAATGTATTCAATTTTATACCATCTCCGAAAATTATCTGAAAAAGACTTTCCATTTCTTCGGTTATTTGCGCTTTCCAAAAACAGAGATGGTAATTGTCAAAAAGTATCGTCTTCTGGGTCATATTCTACACTAAAAACAATGTCTGGTGTATCGTTAGCATAAACAAATGATTCTATCTCTGACGCACAATCTGTCCCAAATCCATTACATGCTCTTTTCGTTTCTATAATCGTAA
Source organism: Pseudogracilibacillus sp. SO30301A (assembly GCF_037072025.1). Taxonomy (NCBI): domain Bacteria; kingdom Bacillati; phylum Bacillota; class Bacilli; order Caryophanales; family Bacillaceae; genus Pseudogracilibacillus; species Pseudogracilibacillus sp. SO30301A. The sequence continues at coordinate 28,818 of NZ_JAXHDD010000013.1, forward strand.
AGTCTTTACCGTACGTTTATAATAAATAGTTTTCTATTTTCGCTTCACCCTCCTCATAATCTAAATTAGGAAGGATAATATTTTCACGAAAAGCTTCAAAAGAACATGCAGATAACACAATTAAAAGCTGCCCGATCACAAAACGTTTATACAAGTAATTTCAACTCCACATATTCATAATTAAACTTTTAGCTTAAGGATTAATAACTATTTCAACAGGCGATTTTTTTCTCTACCTTCTTCATCTTCATTCGAGGCGATTGGTTTTGCCATCCCATAGCCATTCATTGACATATTAAGTGACCGAGATCCCCATTTTCCTGTATATATGCTTCAACAGATGCTGCTCTTTTTTCGGATAACTCTAAATTGTATTGTTCCTCACCTTGGTTATCGGTATGCCCGTTAATTTCGATGGTGGTTCCGTCTTCAAGAGATTCGAGCATGGCAATAACCTCTTCTAATACTTGGCTTCACTTTTCAAATCGTTTTTATCAAAATCGAACAGGATATAACGAGTTCCTCATTTAAGGGCGTTTGCATATGCTAATGAAAAAGCGGAGGAATACACATGTTTCAAAATCCATATTATTTTGGAGTACCTGAAAACAATTATGACCCTATGCTTTATCCGATAGAAACATTGCAGCAAGTGAACACACAACAAGTTTTGCAAATTTTGCGTGCCGAACATGCCGATTTATATAGTCAGTTAGAACAAGCGGGGATGAGCAGGCAAAACATTAATAACATCTTTTTCTTTGTCGTAACATATACAATCAACCAAGCAGGAAGTAATCGCACAGCTAATCAAATTTATAATCAGTTTCGAAACCAAGTACCATGGGTTTTCCTTTTATTTCGGCAAGCGGGAGTACCACAAAATATCATTAATCAAGTATTACTTCAAGTTATTCAAATTACATTAGATTTGATTAGGGATGAAGGCGGACAGCAACCAGGAGATAACTGGAGTCGCTGGGAAAACCTCGGTGGAGAGATTACATCAGCACCAGCTGTTTCCTCTTGGCAACGAAATCGTCTTGATGTTTTTGCTCGTGGAACAGATGGAGCGCTATGGCATATTTGGTGGAATGGACGTAACTGGAGTAATTGGGAGAGTCTTGGTGGCCAGATTACCGGTCCACCTGGAGCCGTTTCTTGGGGACCGAACCGAATCGATGTATTTGCACGTGGAACGGATAATGCACTTTGGCATATTTGGTGGAGCGGTAATAACTGGAGTGAATGGGAAAGCCTTGATGGACAAATCACAACTGGCCCTGCAGCCTCATCAAGACGATCGAACCAAATCGACGTTTTTGCACGTGGTACCGATAATGCATTATGGAAACGAACGTGGAACGGCCAAGTGTGGGAGGGTTGGGAAAGCTTAGGCGGTCAAATCACTTCTGAACCAGCAGCTGTTTCTTGGGGACCGAACCGAATCGATGTATTTGCACGTGGTACCGATAATGCGCTTTGGCATCTATGGTGGAATGGGCGCAATTGGAGCGGATGGGAAAGCCTTGGCGGACAAATGACAAGCGCGCCAACGGTTTCATCAAAGCGGGCAAATCATCTCGATGTTTTCGCACGTGGAACCGATAACGCCTTGTGGAAGCTTACATGGAACGGCCGAGCGTGGGAAACGTGGCAACGGATCGGTGGCAACTTAACATCCGCTCCAGCCGCAGTTTCTTGGGGACCAAACCGAACCGACATTTTCGCAAGAGGACAAAACAATAACCTCATTCATCTGTATCAGGGTAGATAGATTTTTGATTTTGGGGATCAGTCATCATACTCGGATGGCTGGTCATTATCCCATTATGCGACACTCCTTAATAAAAAATAAACCAGAATATCTACACTGAATCCAAAAAATCACTCGAATAGAATTCGATCCCAACTATCCATAACGGTAATATATTTTAAACTCTTACAAACAATGAATCAGAAAATGACCTTTACATAAATTAAAAGTCATCTTCTGATTCATTTATATATAGCATCTAAAATATCAATAATTGTATCATTTTGTCTGCGTATCACTATTAAATTTCTAATAATTGTTCCTAATCCTAAAATAATAAAAATCAAAAATATTACTAACATTATCTATCCCTTTAAACATTGTATTTTTTCAACAACCCATTATCCAAATAATAATTTTCCGGAATCGATATATGGTATTAAACGTAACATTTTTTGATTAGATGTTACTTTTCGTCACGAAAGGAGATGAACAGTAACGGTGATATTTTTCAGATATGCTTTTTCTGGTTGTAGTGGGTCATAAATAATTATTACTTCAGTTCCTGGAATAAAGCCTGGTTTGATCGAAATCCACGATTTTCTCTCATAAACTTTTCCTTTCACTTTATATTGAAGTGTTGGATACTCATCAGGTAAATCAAACTGTCTTTTCGAATGTCTTCAACGGATGAGCGATTTTTCATATGCATCTTTTTTTGCCACTTAGCATGTTGCGACAGCCACTGTGCATGTTGCACAAGCTACTCTGCATCATGCACTCCCCACCCGACCATCCTCTTCTAACATTTTAGTTGATTCACCCTCAAAGTCCATCCTCCAAAAAGCAAGATAAGCCGAAAATCTTGCTATTATGCGGTTTTTCGTTCATGATTTATATGAGGTGAGTAAATGTCAACCAAAGATAGAACCACCAGCACATTTGTTATGTTACCAGGTAATATGGTCGAGAAAATTAATGAATATAAAGAAAAAAACGATATACGTACGAGAAATGAAGCAATACGTATACTGATTAATAAAGGCTTAGAAGACTCTCAAGATCCTCCCAATCCCTGATAAGAGATGTTAGAATTCATAGTACAAGCAACTCCTTTTTGTACTGTGTTTTCGGTATAAATTCAGTCTAACAAATTAGGAGCATTCTTGCTCTTATTTTTTGAACTTTGTATAAACCCCAACATATATTGTAGAGCAGAAAAATAAAATAGGGAAACCACTTTAATGATTTCCCATAAACTTTTTCTATCATCTAAAGTCAGGTTTAAACTCCCCAGTTACTTCCTGATGACCTTTATTCAATGTATAATATTCCTCTTGTTCTAGATCAAAACGATCCATTATTGGGATATCATTAGCTGAAAACAGATAGGCATCCTCTGCCACTTTATGTTCATGCCACGCCCAATTTGGTACGACGAAATAATCCCCTTTTTTCCAATCAAAACGAACTCCATTAATAACCGTGTAACCTGACCCTTGATGGGCGTAATAAATCGTCGAGTGGGTATGACGATGCGCTTTCGTATGAAAGTCTTTCGGTAAAAATTGCATTCTCGTGCCAATTGTCGGGTTAGCTGATCTTCCTGTCGACGGATTAATATATTCTACTGCATATCCGTCATAAGAATTTGGATCAAAATGCATTAATCCTTTAATAGCATCTACAATACGATTCCACTTAAAGTTGGCAAGTGGAGCAATCGTATATTTTCCGTCTCCTACTGGTCTGACCATTCCTCCGCGGTAACGAATTTCAGAGAAATTGTCAGGTACATCTGGCTGTTGTAAACCACCATCATATGGTTCAAAAAATGTACCACCAATGGAGTAAATAGTTGGGATATCCAACATATCCATCCAAACCATCGGCTTATCTCCTTCATGACCATGGCCATGCCATAAATTTTTAGGAGTCGTAAGAAAATCCCCTTCTTCCATAAAGATTCTTTCTCCTTGAACGATTGAATATGCACCTTCACCATCCGTAATAAACCTTGCTGCACTTTGTGAGTGTCGATGCGATGGTGCTTCTTCTCCAGGCTGTAACAACTGTACAGCTGCATATAGAGTTTGGGTAGTTGATACTTGTCCCCACGGTTTACGATATGTTAGTCCTGGATTTTGGAAATAAATCGCACGACGCTCTCCACCGCGTTCAGGGGTAAAAATTTCCGCTGCTTCCGTTAATTTCTTCTTTAGCAATTCTCCACTCCATAAATAGGCTTGCGCATGTGGTTCAGGGCTTTTGTTCATCACTTCTGGAATTGCTTCCCAAAGCGGCCCAAGGTTATATTGCTGAATATCTTTTGTAAAATCTTTGACCAAATTACTTTTTAAAAATTCCTGTGTTTCATTAGACATGCTGACCATTCCTTTCTTTTTTAATTTTCTTCGTCATCCAGCTTACTAAGATTACGCTTAATCTGACCTAGATGACCTTCAACATGTTTTACTACTAAATTATCAATGATAAACTGGACAGGTTTCCCTTCAAAGTTTGGATTATGACATGGCGCTACGATCTTGAGTTGATCTTCTGTTAAAGATGATAATGATTTTTCTACTAAAGATGGGATTTTTTTTAAATCCCGAATCGCGTCGTCTACCTTCACATTTTGAATATTTTCGTCAGAGACTGCATAAAGGCGGTCTTCGTCTGTAAGCCCTCTCCCCCATTTAGCTGAAGAATCTTCTATAATTCTTTCTATCTCACGTAGCCAAAACGGTATCGCTTCAGCGACGTGGACAATAATTTGCATAATTGACCATTCATCTTCTGTCGGATTCCAGCGAATCGTTTTTTCATCTAATCCACGAACGAATGCTATCATTTCATCAATATTATGGTGAACAGATTGGACTTTTTCAGTTGTTTGCATTAACTTTTTCACCCACCTTTGCTACTTTATTTTCTAATACCCCTACTTGATCTACTTCGATACGGACAACATCACCGTCTGTTAAAAAGGATTGCGGTTCCATTGCGACACCAACTCCTCCAGGGGTACCCGTCATAATGACATCTCCCGGTTCAAGTGTCATCAGATTCGACAAGAACTCTACTAGTTTCTGAACTGAGAATACAAGATTTTCTGTATTAGATCGCTGTCTTTCTTCTCCATTTACATACAGAGTGATATCTAATCCAGATGGATTAGTCAATTCATCAGAAGTTACTAACCAAGGACCCATTGGGGCACTTCCGTCAACAGATTTTCCTTGTAGCCATTGCAGTGTACGGCGCTGGATGTCGCGATACGTAACATCGTTACAAATCGTATACCCTGCGACAAAATCTAATGCGTCTTTCTCACTGACATTTTTTGCACGTTTTCCAACAACGAATGTAAATTCCGCTTCATAATCCAATTGTTCTGAAATTGGAAAGAAAGGAATATCGTCCTCTGGTCCAATCAAAGCATTAGAAAATTTAGCGAATACAAGCGGATACGGTGGAATTTCTCTACCCATTTCTAAAATATGTTCTCGGTAATTATGACCAACACAAATAATTTTCTTAGGTTGCTGAACTGGTGCTTCCAGCCATACTTCATCCACCTTTAAAACATACTCAGCATCCCCAAAGTTGTTTAAGGCAAATTCTACCGCTTTTTTTGCATATTCTAAGCTCGTTTGACCGCCTTCTAAAAACCCTACCATATTTTTTGGAATATAAGCCTCCGCAATTTGTGCTGCTCTAATTTCCCCTTTTGATTGTAAATATGTAAGAAAAGCTGCATTTAGATCAATTACTTTGTCGTCTTCTAACGCCCCAATCCTTGTTTCTCCTTCATGAGTAAATGTAACTAGTTTCACGCTAACCTCTCCTTTGTTTCCTAATGATGAACATTGTTCTCTTTTATATTTTTAATGATAGCGCATTCTTATTTCTGTGTCAATAGCAAGTTTTTTTTACTTTGCCGTTTTTTTAAATACATAATTTTCCTTAATTTCAATATATAAAATTCAACCCCCTTTGATATGCTTTTTTGAAAATCTCTTCACTACTGTTGGATAATCCCTTTTAATCATTACAAACTAGACATACGAAAATCGTACTGCCTTATACACGTCTAATGACTCTATGAAAAAAATGTGTTATTTTCGATATTTAATGCCACAAAAGCAATTATGGTTGATACTAGAATAAAAAGTCTTTTCAGCGCTTATCAAGAACACACATTGATTACTTCGAATTGAAATTTGTTCTTCTAATTATTTCTTTACTTCGCTATCGTATAGGATGCTAATATAGTTTCCTGTTACATTTTAGTTTATAATTAGTTCATATTTTATACCTTGATTATAAATCTGCCGAATTAGCTTTATTTCAATACACTGTGGGTTGGTACTTCCATAAAAGAATTAACGGTAACATTGACACAAGAAATGGAAATTCTATATACTAGTGTTACGTGAATCAAGTTAACATACATTCACTGCACATCTGTACGTGAAGTGGCAAACTAGCATCGTTTTGTACTAGCTGGCTCCGTGGCTTAGAAATTGTGCTCCATAGAGGATCACCATGTCACGCAAAGTAGAAGATTTTAAAAGTAAATCATTATTTTTGGGTTAAACAAATCCATAAATTTGTGAAAGGAAACAATTAGCCTATTTAAAATAGACATCCCTTTATTTTTATGCAATGATACTCATATGATTAAAGGAGTGATCAAATTGTCCAAAACAACTACAAATCAAACTGTAATTCAATCGCTCCAAACTGGAATTGAACTTATTGATCAAATCGTTCAAGAAGCGCGCCCCCTGAAATTTACAGATATTGAGAATATAACAAGTATGACAAAAAGTAATTTGCACAAATATTTAAATACACTAACGATGAAAGGTATTTTATTTCGTGATGAAGCAGGCACGTACTACTTAGGAAGTAAGTTAATTGAATTTGGTAATGCGGCAATCGGAAGCGTAAATTTAATCGATATCTCTGCCCCTTATTTAAAAACAATTAGTAAAAAAGTTAACTTGACAACGTTACTCTCTGTTTGGACAAACAGCGGACCAGTAATAGGAAATATTTGGAGTACACATGTAGGAATTAATATTGGAGCAGATATCGGAACAAGGTTACCTTTATTATCTTCGGCCGGAAAAGTTTATCTAGCTTTTGGAGATGCGACGATGATTGAGGAGTGGCATAAAAAAGAATTAGCAAGCTTGCATACCCAGCAGAAAACTGACTTAGAAAAGGAGATTGAAACGATAAGAAAAACACGATTTGCCTATGCAACGGAACCTATCGTCGAACATATTTCTTCTTTCAGTATACCGATATTAAATTTTGATAAAAAAATTATTGGCTGTGTTACTCTCGTAGGCTTTAACACGCAAATACCTACGCGTCCTGATGATGTCGTTAGTAAAATTGCAAAGGAAGAAGTGGAAAAAATTTCACAAATTTTTGGCTATCACGCTTAAGAAAAAACATGAGTACTCTTACAAACAAATCAAGCTATCTAAAATGCATGCTACTCTAGATAGCTTGATCAAGATTGATAATTCCATTAAGGACTCAACTTTTTAATGATACCCTTTAGTACAGGTCTGTCCGTGACCGATCATTTTGTTTGGAAGTTCAGATTCTCACTTTATACACATATGCAATCTCACCTTCTCTTTGAACAAATCAACCCTCGATTTTCAACGTCTTATTTTTAATTTCTATCGATTAAAGTCTATCTGTTTTTTAAAATAGAAACATACATGATTAAATCCTGAAAAGGTTGTATTCAATTTCTTTCGTTAAAAGTAGAAAATTGAAACCCTCCGTAAATTTTCAGAAGTGCTTTATTACCTTTTAGAAAACTCAATAATCTCACTATAAATTCGTGAATTTTAAGAATTTTCACTGTTAAGTAGTATTAAAAAACCTTATAATTAGAAAGTATGATAGTCCTGCCCATAACCCTAATTAGACATCGTCACGTTCATCACATTGTTTCTATACGCTCAGTTGAAGGCATTTTCCTATAGCGTATTAGCGAACACATTGGGCGTAATCTTAGGAACAAGATCTCCTTGGTGTGCAATGATGCAAAAATAAGTGCGCAGGAAATGACTGATCTTTATCGGATTCGCTGGAAAATTGAGTTTTTTTATAAATGGGTGAACCAGCATCTAGTTTTGAAAAAGATTTATGACCACCCAACCCAAACAATGTATATAATCAAATCTATATCACCATGATCACATTTTGCTTGACCCTAAAATAAAGTTGGTATTCGAAATGTTTAATTGGGTAAGAGATTGTGGGATCAAAATCTAGTATCATCGAGATATTTAAGGGGCTAGCAGGAGTATCCCAGGGCTGGGGAAGGAGCGACTAGCAATTCGAATTTTTGAAGAGATTCTATCCCAATATGAATCAGGAGATGTTGCCAATTTAGTTGTAATAGATGAAATTTTAGGCTAGACTCATTTGAAAATGAGAACATGTCATTTTGGTAAGTACGATTCAAACTTATCTTTTAAAATGTCTCGAGAAAAGGAAAATACATTGTGTAACTAAGCCTAACAACAAAAAATTGATTAAATAAAAAAGGAGATTGTAATAAAAGAAATGTTGAGTGGATCAATAATAAACTTATTAAGAGAGAGGTTTTGATTTGGAGATTTCAATTGTTTTATAAGGGTGGCAATTTCCACTCACCCTTACTTGAACTTTGAATTTTTATCGCTAACTAAAGGAGGAGCGCTTCATGCAACAATCCCAAATGGTGACTAAGACAGAACGGCATTTACGACGGATGTCTCGTCATTTGATTAAAATTGATAGTGAAGAAAAAGCGTTACAGTATATAAGCAATTCGTTTCAAAAAAAATTACATTGCGATTTTGTTGGAATCGTTTTTCTTTATGAGGAGACATTTAAATTACGTGTGATAAGCGGTAAAGTTAAGCCAGTGTTTTCAGATGTTTTTCCAATAGAAGCGGCACACTGCTCGAGCCAATTATTAAAAAATAGTATGACGAATGAAATGCTAACTGATGAACAACACCATTGCCCAATTATTGTAGCTTTAAACAACGCTTCTGTTAATACGTGGTTTACTGTTCCCATTCAAGATGATTTGGAAGTGAATGGTTTCTGCGTTATCGGATTTTATGAAAGTATTCCATTATTAGAAATGAAAAATCAATTTGAGGAATTTGGAAAAGACATTGCGCTCGCTATTCATATTACACGCGAAAGAAAAAAACAACTTAAGAAAATGGAAGGAATTGAGTGGGTTATAAACAACCTTTCTCTTGATCTACCATTTAAAGAAAAAATTTCAGAAATAACATCCATGGCCGGTAAAGGTACAGGTGCTCAGTATGCATGTATTTATCTTTTTAATGACATTGATAATGAATTTATTTTCCAATCTCCTTCCTATGGCAAAAAAGAAATGCCTAAAAAAATTAAGGTAACTTCAAATAATGCATTAACTAACTATTTTCCCTACTTAGATAAAATAGGAGCAAATAAAATGACAACGTTAATTGCGATGGACTTTAAAACAATTGGCGTTATTCATTTAGAAGATAAGGATTCGGATGGATTTAATGCAGAAGATCTTGACACTGTCCAATTGTTAAGCACTCATATAGCCACATCATTAGAGAATGCCCGTCTTTACCATAATGAACAGGAAAACCATGAGCGGTTACGTTCCTTGTTAAATTACCAGGAAGCACTCGTAAAAAAAACAGTTGATCAAGAAGATTTTGCAGGCATCACCGATGTCGTCCATCAAATCTTTTACAAGCCTATTATATTATTTGATCACTTTAAAAATTGTTTGCATTTCCATACTGAAAATCAGGAGGAATTAAATATTCAAGCAATTACAAAGAAAATAAAAGATGTTCAGGAAAATAATATGGATTATTTTTTAATTTCAGTAGACGGAAAAAGGCATACAGTATGGCCAATTAAACGAGGAGACGAACTATTAGGTTATGTTTCGATTGAAGCATCTAAAAAGGATCTAGATGAATATGATCAGCTAATGATTGAAATAGCAAGAAACATATATGCCACACAGTTTAGTAAACGAAAATTTATTTACGGTACAACAGAGCAAGCAAAAGAAAATTTAGCTACTTCATTGCTAGTTCCTGCAATAACAGATAAGGACAAAGTTTTACAATACGCTAATTTATTTCATTGGAATATATATCATCCACATCGTGTAGCCATGTTATCATTAGAAGTTAAAAACGGACAACACGAGACAGATTTACTTGATGCTCAAATGGGGAAAACGGCTATTTGGGATTATTTGAAACAATTTATTTTGGAAAAAGAAATGGAGGTAATTGCTGCACCATTTAAAGAACAATTCGTATTGTTTGTTCCAGATCAAAAAGACGATATTACATATTATCGCAACTTGATGCAAGAGATTAATAGAGTAATTATGGATAGTGCCATTATTTGTCGAGCTTTGTTAGGTATCGGCTCCGTTACAGCTAGTTTAGAAGATTATTATGTCAGCAGTGAGCAGGCGTATCAAGCACTAAAAATTATCCAAAAGAACTATCATGAAATGGACTATGCTTTCTTTGAAAATCTAGGTGCATATACAGTTTTACAACATTTACAACATGTACGTGCAGCCGAATTGTTTATGACGAGCCAATTAGAACCAATTCTCGAGTATTCGAAGAAAAGCAATATGGATCTTTTGCATACGTTGAAAAGTTTTTTATCCACCAATTGCAATGCAAAACAAACAGCAGACTTACTATTCTTACACCGAAGTTCTTTACGGTATCGGTTAGAAAAGATAGAAGAGCTGTTACATGTTGATTTAGATAATTCTGAGCATATTTTCCAACTAATGATGGCACTTAAATTATACGATATGCATACATAAGTGAGAGGGAGTCCCGACTTAAAGAAGGAAGATTTGAAAATAAATTCCTACATAATACTGGTTTTAAAATGAAATCTTAAAAACTATAATACATTTACAGTATCATTATAAGAAGGAGGATACAATTATGCCAAAACAAACAATTTGAATAATTGGTACTAGAGAAATGGGTACTAGGATTGCTAACACAGCAGCTTTGAATGGATGTAATGTAACGTTACATTAATGAAACGCAACTTAAACAATCATCAACCAAATGGATAGGTGTATAAGTAAAAGTGTAGAAAGAAACAAACTTACGGGGAAAGAAAAGAAAGCGCTTTATAAACAATAACACCGACAACAGACATAACGGTATAAAAGAAACAGATATGATTATCGAGAAGATAACAGATCGTTATTGATTAGAAAGGGGAAGTATTTATTCAATGAAACAATTGAATATAAGTAACCAGTTATATGAAACGACAGAAAAATACGGCAGTCGTGAAGCAATTTATTTTGAAGGGATCAGATTGACGTATAAAGAGTTGAACGAACAAGTTTCAATGCTTTCCAAAGGATTACTAGTAAATGGAGTTAATCGTGGTGATCATATTGGTGTCTCCCTGCAAAACTCTATCCAATTAATCGTGACATATTATGCCATCGCCCGTATAGGGGCAGTATTTGTCCCCATTAACCCCGGTTTTAAAGAAAATGAGACTGATCATATTATTAACCAATCTGATGTAACCGTTTTATTTTGTGATGCACCTCGACATTACCAAAAGACTTGTTCGAAAATCAACAATTTTAAATTTAAAATCTCCGTTGGATTTACCGATCCAGATTTTGTAAGTTATGAAGATCTTTTAATGGCAGTAGAAAAAGATGAGTACATTCATGAACAACCGAAAGAGGACTTAGCGACGATTATGTATACATCTGGAACGACTGGAAAGCCTAAAGGAGCCATGTTGACACATAGTAATTTAATGTCAGCAACAATCGCAGCAGGACGTCGTATGCAAGTGACTGAAGAAGATGTTTATATTATTCCAAGCCCTCTCTTTCATATTTTCGGAGTAACATTTACTTTAAGAGCATTAACGAGTGGTGGCAAATTAGTATTAATGAGAAAGTATTCTGTCACAAATACACTTAAATTGATTGAACAAGAAAAGGTTACTGTTCATCCCGGAGTACCAACGATGTTCAATTTAGAGTTAAACTTCCCACAAATAGACAAGTACGATTTACGTTCACTTCGGACTGGAGAAGTTGCAGCGGCACCGAGTTCAATAGAGTTAATAAGAAAGATTCGTGAGGAAATGGATTGTAATATTTTGATAGCTTACGGAATGACCGAAACATCTGCCACTGTTACCATAACTAGTTTTGAAGATAGTGATGGAGTGCGTTCAGAAACAGTCGGTAAAACAATACCTGGAACAGAAATTAAAATAGTAGATGAACGTAGAAATGAATGTGCTGTTGGAGAAGTAGGCGAAATAGCTTGCCGTGGTCCAGGAATAACAAAAGGGTATTATAAAAAACCGAAAGAAACAGCAGAAGTTATTGATGAAGAAGGTTGGTTTTATACCGGGGATTTAGCAACTAAGGATGAAAGCGGATACATTCGGATTGTTGGAAGAAAGTCTGATACTATTATTAGCGGCGGATATAATGTATATCCAAAGGAACTAGAAGATACACTACATGAATATACTGGAATTGCTGATGCAGCGATAGTTGGAACTCCTGACCCATTATTAGGAGAAGCAGTTGTCGCTTGTATTGTGAAACAACAAGGGGCAGAAATTCTTCTCCCCGAATTAGAAGAATATATGAAAAATAATTTTGTAAAGTATAAACTTCCAAAATATTATATGTTTATGGAAGCGTTACCAGTCATGCCGTCTGGAAAAATTAGCAAGTTAAAATTAAAAGAGATTGTAAAGGAGAATCTATTAACAAGTGAAACGATTACGTAAATTGAAATGTGAAAAACAAATTAATAATCAGTGGTACTGCATTAATTTACGAATACGCTAATCTCCTAGGATACCTTAATATCATATTCCGTGCGCAACAAGTTAAATCTCAATAGCAATTAATGAATTAATGTATCAATTATCGGAATATTTCTTTAATTTATCGATGAGCGTTCGGGTCAATTCTAAAAGTAGTACAAAAATGGATACTACATAAATATATTCAAAAACCATTACAGAAAATGATGGAAGATTTAGTCATTTCTAAGTTATACATCATTTATTGTAACCAAAGTTTTCTAAGGGAAAAAATAGAAAACCTTAGTTCTCGCCAAGCCTTAAGTTGCACTTAGTTAGTTACCCAAATTGCACGGAAAATCCTATTCATTGTACAAGCAAAGGACTTTGTATTTGTGTATAGCAAAATTGCGGGAAAATCCAAATAGTATTGAAATCCCATTTATATCCATTTAAGAATCGCACTTACAACCAGAGCCGCATTAATTAATCAATTTCAAAAAATAAGACAAGATGGTTATTGTATCGCTGAAAACTCGTATTTTAAAATTACACAGGTATTGCTGTTCCAATTAGAAACCATATGGGAGAAGTTGTTTCCTCACTATCCACTATTGGCAGAACAAGCAGGTTTCATGAAAAAGGTATTCTTAAAATTGCTAATAAGATTAAACAATATGCACAAAAAATATCAGAACTTTTAGGATGCTATTAATAATATACTCTTCCAGACACTAATGATCGCATAGTTGTAGATACAAATCCATGGATTGTTGATGAGTTTATTTATCTAGTTTTTTAAAATAGTTCCATATACAAGAACACAAGCCTATAACTCTTTATGCTTTACAGTATAATAGAGTTATCTTCAAAGATAGAGGAGTGTTAGGAAAAATGAATGAAAAATACAATGCAATTGTAGTAGGTGCTGGTCCGGTTGGTTTAACAGCTGCATTAGCACTTCGAAATAAAGGTATTTCATGTTTAGTTATCGAAGCAAAACCAAAAGATCATCCGCGTCCTGGAAGTAGAGCAATTTATTTACACAATGCAACGTTGGAATTATTAGAAGAAACGTCTCCAGGATTAGGTTTTGAGCTGGCGAGAAATGGTGTAATTTGGCCAATTGTAAGAACCTTATTTCAAGGGAAAGAAGTATACTATCGTAATTATGGCGTAACGGATAATACTAATACCGAAAAATTGCCACATTTCACTTCATTACATCAGCATGAGATTGAAAAATATTTATATCAGCACTGTGTAAAGAAAGATGTAAATTTTATGTGGGGAGATGCTATCAAAACTGTCGATAGTTCTAAAGAAAAGGTGACACTCACAACCGAGAGCGGAAAATTATTGGAGACGAAATATGTCATCGGTTGTGATGGAGGACATTCAGTTGTTCGCAAAGAAGTAGGTATCGAATTTGAAGGTCCACGTACGTATGATACATTTTTGGTAGTAGATGTGGATGAAGACTTAGATAATCCGCTCCCACTCGAAAGAACGTTCCATTATCAACATCCGGCTATAGAAAAACGAAATGTATTGATGGTGCCATTTAAAAATGGATGGCGTATTGATTTGCAGCTTTTGGAAGATGATGATGTAAACGAATACATGTCGATTGACGGGGTAAAAAAATGGCTTCCAAAAGTAATGGATCCGAAATATGCGGAGCGTATTACATGGGTTTCTTCTTATCGATTCCACCAAGTTGTTGCAGATTCATTTACAGATAAGCATAGACGCGTTTTGTTAGCGGGAGAAGCGGCTCATTTGTTTGCACCATTCGGGGCAAGAGGACTCAACTCTGGTGTACCTGATGCACTTATTGCTGTTAGAGGGATTGACCTAGCATTAAAGGCCGATAATAAAAATGATCGTTTAGAAGCTATCGAAGCTGCGGCAACCGAGAGAAAAATTGCAGCAGAGTGGAATAGAAATGCATCAACTACGGCGCTTCAACATATCCAAGGAAATTCTCCGAAGATGAATATGAAACGGGAAGTTGCTGCTTCCTTATCTGCTGTCATTCCGAAATTAGGTCGTTGGTTGGAAGAAGGACCATATGGACCGAAATATGGTCCACCCGAATTAACCACGAAATATTAGGAGGAGGATTTTCATGACATTGATATTTGATCAATATGATTTGAAAGGCGAGACTGCTTTATTAAATGATATCGCTGGGACTGTTTTACAATTACCATGGTTTGAAAAAGCGGGTCATTATAATCAAGAGACTGAAACGAAACTAGAACTGTTATTAGATGAATTACATGTTCATCATTATGAAATAGAGTGGATTTCCAAAAATACGCTAGCAGAGAAGTTAAATACAGTTTCCTTTGGAGACTCAAAGATATGGAAGGCTTTAAAAGAACTCCCGACTATTTATACAGAAAAAATAGAGGAAAAAGAATTGGAAGAAGCATGGAATATCTTGCTGAATGATTTACCTGAGCACCTTTTTCATTTCATATTTGAAAAAGCTTATGAACTCTACCAAAATGAAGAAGAAATTCACCATTTAATAAATCAAGCTTATTATGTCTCCACTTTAATTGCATTAGCTAAACTTGCAGGTGAAGAGATTGTTGCTGATAAACTTACAAATATAATTGAAACTGGAAATGTAGTGGTAGGTTTTCAACGAGAGAAAATATATCTTCTATAAAAGTATGTAGGACGTCACAAAGTACAATACTATGTGGCGTCCATTGCTTTTTGTATTTAAAACAGAGATATGTAGTATAATTTGATGAAAAACCCTTAAGTCTGTAAATAGCTAATCAAAAGTTGAGCCTTATAATGTTTGTACTTTTAGCAGCAAAAGGTGATACATGAACCTATTGCGAAGCCCTCCCACTTTATACATTTGAGAAGGTCCAGCCGAATACATTCTACCAATAAGTAAGGTAACAAAGTAGACTAATGACAAGCCTAATCGTAGGAATCGTAGGAACTAGCTTGCTAAAAAGAATCGCTTACATAAGCAATTTCATGTCTAAAAATAAAAAGAAGCCACTGGCCCTTCATAATAAACACGTTCACCCCAACTGGTTGAGTTATGACACCCATCCCTGCGACAAGTACAATGATAACTCCAAACCAAATAGGATCGTATCCTAAAGTATTCACTACCACAGATTTACCTTCTAGACTTTCCTTTATCGCTATTATTTTAAAATCTTGATGATAGGTAATTGGACGATCTGAAACTTTTTTAACATTTGGTTTCAATTTTATTGTTCAATCTCAGTAAAATGGTTTTACTCATCTCAACTCCTCCCTTTATTCGATTTAAACCCCCGTGTTGACATTGTTTTGATATTAAATGTTATCCGCCAACATTGACTTTGCTTGTCCGTATAGGAGTGTTCGACGCAGGGATGCCAAAAATATGCTAGTGGAATTCCCTGCGACATACGTTAACAGCGGACAAGTGAATGTCAGGCAGCTACACTGTGGCTCCGTGCCGTATACCTTGGATTGACCAAATTGTCTGAAAATAGGGTATTTTATAAAGGCTTTGTTATTATTATGAACACAAAAACCCCGAATAATAGGCTCTTTTTTAAAAAGTGTTCATTCTTCAGGGTATAGTCCACAACAATAAGGGATTTTTACCAAAAATGTAAAATATGTTCTTGCTCTTATGAAACAAAGTCTTGAAATTTTTTGTAAAACTTAATGAGACCCACCGCTTTTGCATGCTGACTGTGAAATGGAATGGGTTTTAGCTTTTCGACTTTTAGCGGATTATTCATTTCTCCATCATTGATAATCGCATTTGCAATTACTTTCCCTAACATGGAAGCCATTGCAGCCCCATGACCACCATACCCAAAGGCAAAATACGTTCCATCTTCCAACTGTCCAATATATGGGAGCATGTCTTTTGTAAAGCCTACTTTTCCACCCCACCGATATTCGATAGGAGCACTTTTTAGTTGCGGAAAAACATTTAGCATCCCTGTATGCAAGTCATCGTACATCCGTTTTAGTCCATGCATACTTGCAGCTCGCCCGGATCCACCGAAGGCAAGTCGATGATCACCCGTTCTCCGAAAATAATACAATAGATTTTTTGAATCCGCTATGGCACGATTATTCGGAATTAAATCATTCATCAATTCCTCTGTTAACGGTTCAGTGGAAATCATAATACTTTCTACAGGAACAACTGCGTGCTTAATTGTTTGATGTAAATCACCAGAGTAAGCATTTGTTACAATGACAATTTCATTTGCAAGAACTCTCCCATTTGAGGTGTGCACAATAACTCTGTTATCTTGTCTTTCCACACGCACTGCCTCAGAATATTCAAAGATCCTTCCATCAAGTTGAACGGCTGCTTCAGCAAGGCCAAGTGCATAATTTAAGGGATGAAAATGAGCACTTTTTTTATCTACACGACCTCCATGATAAAAATCAGTATGTAATTCTGTATTCAAAGAATCTTTTTCAATAATGGTAATTTCTTCGTAGCCAAGTTCTCGTGCCATAAACTCCTGTTCCTTTTTCATGCTCTCGAGATGAGATGGTTTGTACGCTGCATAAAAATCTCCATTCCGTATAAAATCACACGAAATATGATGTTTTTCAATAATTCCTTCAATTAAATCAATTGAGTCTAAAGAAAGTTGCCACATTTCTTTTGCTGTTTCGATTCCGTACTTATTAGCCCATTCTTGCATAGTACCAAGATAACCAGTAAGTACTTCACCTCCATTTCGTCCACTCGCTCCACTACCTATCCTTTCTTTTTCAAGAACGATTGTTTGACAGTTTTTACTTTGTAAATGATAGGAGGTTGAAAGGCCAGAATAACCGCCTCCAATGATGACCACGTCGCACTCATGATCTCCCTCTAACTTCGGAAAATTAGTTCGTTCATTTGCTGTTGCTTCCCACATAGATAAAAAATTCATTCTTTTCACCTTCTATTAATGTAATAATTAAGTATAAAATGTCTACTATAATAATAGATTGGGGTCTCAAAAATAAACCTTTCCTTCTATTATTGAACTACTGCTTGATCAATATCTTCTTGATAAATAAAACAATCGGCCTTATTCCAGGTAACATATCTTTTCGTATTTTCTTCAATTTTCGTGCCGTTTGCAGTTTTAATAAGTAATTTTTGTCCATCTGCCAGTTCAGCAACAACTTTTGTTATAGAACCTATATATATATAATCTTTAATAGTTACTTCTAGCTGACTATCTTCACTTGTTTTTTTCTGGCAAAATGAAATATTTTCCGGTCTTATTGATACTTGGACTTCTTGTCCCACACTTAATTGTTCATCGTTTTTTGTAAGTAACGATTCTTTACCTACTTCTATTTTTAAATTGTCTTTTTCGACTTTTGCTATAACCCCATTTAAAATGTTTGTGTCCCCAATAAAATTAGCGACGAATAACGTTTTAGGAAATTCGTATATTTCGTGAGGAACACCTACTTGTTCAATTTTCCCATTATTCATAACAACGATTCTGTCAGACATGGTAAGTGCCTCTTCCTGATCATGGGTAACATAAATAAAAGTAATGCCTAGCGATTGTTGCAAATGTTTTAGCTCTAATTGCATGTGTTTACGAAGTTTTAAGTCGAGAGCTCCAAGAGGTTCATCTAATAACAATACTTTGGGATTATTAACGATGGCACGTGCTATAGCAACTCTTTGTTGTTGTCCACCGCTTAATTGAGTTGGCTTGCGATTATAATAGTCTTCTAATTGGACAAGTTTTAAAATATTGGTTACGCGTTCTTTGATTTCTTGACTTTTAAATTTCTTCATTTTAAGACCAAATGCGATATTGTCAAACACATTCATATGGGGAAACAAAGAATAATTCTGAAATACCGTATTCACTTCACGATTATATGGCGCAACATCATTCACTTTCGAATTGTTAATCCACACATCTCCCGTGGTTGGTTGTTCAAACCCCGCAATCACTCTTAAAGTTGTTGTTTTTCCACACCCTGAAGGACCTAATAAAGTTAAAAATTCACCAGGTTTAACTTCCAGACTAATATTATCGACTGCCTGAAGATCACCATACTTTTTTGTAATATTTTCTAAACGTACAATTGGCTCTACCAACTGAATCCCTCCAATTCAATTTAACCTTAAAGTAAGATGTTATACTACAATATCATTTAACCACTTACAAACATTAATTCATTTGTCTAAAAGGTTGCTTAAATACTTTACATCTCGTAAATTCAATAGTATATTTCATGCTTTTTTAAGTACTCAACTTGTGCTACTACTACTCCACATAGTCCTCATTTACCCATTCCATGCAAGCAGCATTGTATAACGATTCTTCATCATCTAGTAAATAATTTGCAATGACTTTTTAAAAGTAAAACCAATTTGTTTTTGAAATGTTAGAACAGAATGAAATATTTCATTCCTCACTACTGCTTTGACATAGTTTTCTACGCTCATTTGTGTCGCATATTTATGATAGTTAGGCATCCGGCCGCCAATAATAATACTTTTTTTAAATTAAATTCTTTATATACTCGTCTTCGTTCCTCATATAAACCTCCATCTCGACTCGCTCCGCTCTTCGAGTCACACTATCAGAAAAAACAATTTTCAACCTTTAATAACCAGATTCTGGCATTAAAAAATTGGTTATACGATTGTACCGATGTTTGTATGGAAAGTACCGGTAAATATTGGATCCCTGTTTCCAATTTACTTGAAGGTGAAATTAATGTCACCATTGCGAATCCTAAATGGGTTCGTGCAGTAAAAGGAAATAAAGATGATAAGTATAAATATACTTTCCTTCATCTACCTGTAATTTAAAAGTTGTATTATGCTTGTTCATTACAAAATTATTCAGCGCACTGACGCGATTCAGCGGTTTCAGTCTATCATTCAGCGATCTGACCGATTATTCAGCGCAAACCCCATGATATTCAGCGGGATTTACAATTATTCAGCGAATTACAAAATTATTCAGCGCACTGACGCGATTCAGCGGTTTCAGTCTATAATTCAGCGATCTGACCGATTATTCAGCGCAAACCCCATGACATTCAGCGGGATATTCAATTATTCAGCGAATTACAAAATTATTCAGCGCACTAACGCGATTCAGTGATTACAATCATCAGATAACCATTAAAAAAAAGTGCATTTTTTGTGGCTTATTTGGTGTGCCCTTAGAAATATTTTACATAGAAGTGTTTCACTGATTTTGTTTTCACACTATTTCCTACCGAGGTTCCATGTTCCGGTAATTAGGATCTACTCCGATCTCAATGCCGTATAAATTGACTCCATTTTTCTTTATGATTACGAATATACCTATCGCCAAAAATTTCTTCGTATGTATGGTCTTCCTCGTAATCGTTAAATTAACAATTAAACTTAATGCACAACCAACAATTTTCGCATCATATTCTACATATACCTGCCTCGTGAAAAAATGGGTAACTGACTTTCTATATGTTCATATTTAAGTGACATTCTTGCCCAAAAAAACGATAAGGTATTGCCGATAAACATATAGGCTAAAAACTCTCCATTTTTCTCTAAAAATTAAGAACGGATCTTTAGTTGGCTTATTTTTTCATTATCGCTCTAATGTATCTACGGATTTTTATAACAAAGGATGAATTTTCCTCCGTAAAACATTCAACATGACTTCAAACCCTTTCATATTCGAACAATTTTTCATCAAGCATACGAAACAGATAATTTTACCACTTTAATATCCCTTTTCTATACTTGTTAAGCACGATAATCCGTATTTTCCCACTCCATTATCGTTGCATATTCCAAAGAAGCTTCATCACCTATTAAATAGTTCGCCTTTACAGACCTTATTTTAAAACCATTCTTCAGTTGGAAACATAGGACAGGGTCAAAAATTTTCTGCTCCTCTACTTGTTTCACATATTCTTCTGCCGTCAATGTATCAGCATACTGATGATAATTAGGAATACGCCCACCAATAATAATGCTTTGTAAATTCAGCCGTTTACAAAGATTTCTTCGTTCTTCATATAAATGGCGACCGATTTTTAAATTGTGATAATCCGGATGAACGACCACATCAATTCCATATAGATTTCTCCCTTCTGGGTTATGGTTTGCAATATAATTGTTCCCAGAAATTTCTTCAAATGAATGGTCATCCCCATATTCATTATAATTGACAATAACACTTGAAGAGGCTCCAATAATTTTTCCATCATATGCTACACAAACTTGCCCTTCTGGAAAAATTTCAATATGACTTTCATAATGTTTTTTCTCAAAAGCAATATTAGGATTACCAAAAGCAGCTTGGGCAACCTCTATGACTGCTTCAATATCTACTATTTGTATTTCACGAATCACTATATTTTTTTCCAAGCAGGATATGTCTGACATGTTCCATCCATCCCTTCTAATCTTAAAGTAAATTTAGTTAAATCTCTGTATACTTTCCCTCTAAAGGTTTGCCAATGCATAAAAATGTTTTTCGTTTCGGTAGATTCATAACAATCGAAAAAACGGTTTCCATCCGCTAAAATAGTGATATCTTATTATCTGAAGATGTGCTTTTAAAATATAGAAATATTGGTAATAAAACCAATATCATTAGAAGAATGGAAATTGCTGATCCAAGCTGCCAATTCATACCACCCAAGAACGCATCCCGTATCACATTTCCAATCATTACCATTTTACCTCCACCAAATAAATCTGCCGCAGCAAAGATACTGACTGCAGGAATAAATGTGATGACACTCCCAGCAATTACGCCTGGTAAAGTTAAGGGTAAAGTTATTTTAAAGAAAGATTTTACTGGATCAGCTCCTAAATCTTCGGCCGCTTCTAAATAAGTTTTATCTAACTGTTCTATAGATGCATAAATAGGTAAAATCATAAACGGAAGAAAAGCGTAAACTAAAGTGATGATCATAGCAAATGGTGTATACATCATTTGAATGGGTTCGTCGATTATCCCAAAATGAATTAGAAAATTGTTAATCACGCCTTTGTCATTTAACAATATAATCCATGCATACATCCGTACGAGAATGTTAGTCCAAAACGGAATCATAACCAATAGGATGAGTATATTTTTCCATCTTCCCGCATGAGCAATAAAATAGGCAAGTGGATAAGCAATCAATAGTGTGATACCTGTTGATGTAACGGTCCAAACAAGCGACTGCAAAAAGATTTTTAAGTATAGCAAGTCAAACGTCTTTTTGTATCCACTAACGCTAAATTCATAAACGATGCCGCCATACCCGTCACCAGTAGTGAAACTAATAATCACAATGATCCCTATCGGAATCATCATAAATATAAGTAACCAAATAAGAGCTGGAGATAGCATTGCATATGCAGTTCTCAAATTTTTAACCATTGCTTGTCTCCTTTCTTGTATTTCTTAATCCGACTATGAAAACTAAGGCTGTGATGATAAGAATTAAAATTGTTGAAAGCACATTAATTTCGGGTGTAACACCCTGACGAACCATTGAAAAGATAAGAACGGGTAACGTATTCGCACCTGGTCCCGTCGTAAAAAAAGCAATAACAAATTCATCCATTGATATGGTGAAACCCATTAATGCTCCCGCAAGAACCCCAGGGGAAATTAACGGGAACGTGACTTTCCAAAACGTATGCCATCCGTTTGCTCCAAGGTCTTTTGCTGCCTCTTCAAGGGAGGAATCAAACCCTTTTAACCTTGCCATCACAACCAAAGTCACAAACGAAGTGGCGATGACAACATGACCAGGGATCACTGTTTCGAGTTGTAGAGAAACACCAAGCCAAGCATATAAAGTAAGTAGTCCTATGCCTAATACAAGGGACGGAATCATGACAGGAATATATATTAAAAGGTCAATTATTCTTTTCCCTGGAAATGTATATCTATGGAGGGAAAGAGCAGCTAATGTTCCCAATACAGTTGAAATGAGAGTGGTGATAACCGCAACGTATAAACTATTTTTCAGGGCACTCATTATCTGTTCATTGGAAAATAATTTAGGATACCAATCAAGGGTAAACCCTGTCCATATTGTGCCGAGTTTTGAATCATTAAACGAATAGATCATCATAATCACAATTGGAACATAAAAAAATAAAAAGACGAGTATTGAAAAAGATAGTAAAATTTTTTTGTTTTAGGTCTCAATTTTTCACCTTCTAAACTGATTATTTTGAAGAATAAAGAGAAAGTTCTGTAAGAGCTTTCTCTTTTATTCAATTCATTATCAAAAAAGACTCTTTAGCCTGCTTACACTTCTTGCACATTTTTACGATAACAGACCATGTTTTTATTTCGAACGGATTTCTTGTAATAAATGATTCATTAATTCCATGGTTTCGCTTGAATACGGTTGTGTAGGTGCGGCCTTTTTAAGATCTTCATCTGTCGTGCTTAATGAAGGCAGTTTTTTCATTTCATCAGTGTACAATTTAGCAGCTTCCTCATTTGGAGATGGGTATGGAAATGATTTAACCATTTCAAGGCTAATTTCAGGTCTTAAATACCAATTCAAGAACACCTCTGCAGTATACTTTTCCTTAGAAGTGTTTGGAATGACTGCTGAGGTATGCCATTTTAATCCTCCTTCCTTCGGAAGAACACAGTCCAATTTTTCAAAACCTTGTATGTGCGCAACAGATGCCCCAGCACAAACGGTATATCCAATCCAAGCTTGCTCACTCATAAATTGTGGTTCTGGATTAGGGTCAAACGCTAACACATTGGGTACCAAATCTTCTATTTTTTTGGCGGCCTCTTTCACTTGTTCTTCTGTTGGATTGCCTATGTCATATCCCAAGCTCTGTAATGCCATTCCAAACAACTCCTGTGGGTCATCAGATACTAAAACATGTCCTTTGTATTTTGGATCCCATAGGTCTTCCCAACTTGTCGGTTTTTCTTTTATTTTTTCGGTATTATATATAATACCGTTTGTTCCGTAAGCGACTGGAATTGAATATTTATCACCTGGATCATCAGGACGATCTGTCCAAATTTCTGATAAGTTTTCAAAGTTTGGTATATTTTCCATATCCAATTCCTGTAAAAGTCCCTGTTCCTTCATGATTATAAAAGTACCAGTACTAGGAAAAACAACATCATATGGAACGGTTCCACTCTTAATCTTTGCCATCATTTCTTGCTCTGAGGAATAAGTAGAATAAACAACTTCAACTCCAAATTCCTCCTCAAATTCGTTAAGCACCTCTTGTGGAATAACATCAGCCCAGTTAAATATATTGAGCTTGTCCGCCAGTTCCTTTTCCCCAGTATCTGAATTTCCTGAAAATGTTTCTTCCTTTTCAGAATTACCACATGCTGAGATAATTAAAATAGAGATGAGAAATAGCGACGTTAATCTAACCCATTTCATTTTCTTTTCAGCTCCTTTTTTATGAATCACTCGGATTGTTGAGAAATAACTAAACGACCAGACTTACGAGTGTTGAATCTCATCGAGAAATCCAACTATAAAAAAATTACACTACACGATTAAGTTACCTTATAAAATTTGATGGCCACTCCTATGAACTGTTGTTCATCATTTGTAACTGTCTTTAAGTCACAGACGAATAATAAATGATTTAACCAGTCATACTTTGGACTTGAAACTTCAAATGTAGGAGTAGTACGAAAATACTCTGAATCAATACCTTTTTCAGCTGGTTCATGGACTATTCCTCTATTAACTACATAAATAAGTACTCCATCATCCGTTTTCAACGTGTACCTTGCACATATATCCATGACTCCGTCTTCTCTACCCATTGACCAATCAGCTCCACCAGGAACTATCGTCCCTTTTATACTCGGCCCTTCAAACGTCCCACCTGTAATAGGTGTGATACTTCGAAAGCCACCTGCAACAGAACCTATCTCTAAATCTTCATCAACCGAGACGAATGCCTCAAAAACATATTCTAATCCAATAGTCATATTATTCAGTCTCCTTTTTCACCTTTTAATCAACTTCATTTCCCATCTATATTAAACAGTAGATGATGAATTTAAATGCATAATTTCTTCAAAAATAAGCCGTTCAGATTTATAAGGGTCATTTACACAATCCCACTGTTCATCTATGATCATCGTTGCCCGTTCTTTTGTATCGTATGAAGGCCAATGAGGTATGTTCAGATGTTGCGGATTGCCATGAATTGCAAATGCTGCCCAAGCATCTTGCACATTGGCTGCCAAGTCTTCTGGTAAGTTATTGCCAATGAATGTTTGCTCATCCTCCGTATCCAAATTATGGAAAACGAAAGGCAGATCAATTGCATGGCAAGCTCCATATTTCCCTATTTGGGACGGCCAAGCAAATAAATACATCCATGTGTCATTATATTTTGATTGTAATTCTGCAAATTGAATAGAAGGTATTCTAAACAATATTTCATTTACACGTGTATGTTTATCAGTTGTAATAGAAGAGGTATAAAATTTCTTTATAGTGGTATCAACATCATAAGTATTTCTACCAATTATAGCGATTTGCTGTTCTAAAAAGTCATCTATAACCTCTTCCAAATTAGGATAATATAGTCTCCAAAATTTAATTTCATCTTTAGTAGTTCCAATCATCAATTTTATATCTGATGCAAATCCGTCAGCAATGCTTTCAAATGGATTTTTTGGTATTAATTTTCCGTCTGCTACGGGAGCGAATATGATCTCACTTTTATATTCGTACTTTTCCATCAGTTCATCACAATAAATCCTCAGTTGATCTTCATCTATTTCTAAAAGCTTTTCTATCGTGCTAGCCCCTGTTAATTCAACAAAATCTCTACCTATTTGTCTGGATATGTCCGTATTTTTCACTAAGTTTAACGTACCACTTTGAGCGATGACTTTATGGAAAAGTCCCTTCGCTTTCGGTATGGTCATTAATACTGATACACTGCCACCCCCACAAGACTCTCCAAAGATAGTAATATTGTCAGCATCCCCACCAAACAAATGAATATTTTTCTTAACCCATTCCAATGCCTTTATTTGATCAAGTGTCCCCAAATATTTACTATCTTCATATTCCTTACCACCTATCTCCTCTAAGTTAAGAAACCCAAAGATATTCACCCGGTAGTTTATCGATACTAAAACAATATCATTACGCTTAACGAAATTTTCTCCGTCATAGACAGGATCACTGGATGCACCTGCAATATATCCTCCTCCATGTATGAAAACCATCACAGGTTTTTTCGCACTACTAAGTTCTTTTGTCCAAACATTTAATGTTAAACAATCTTCAGACTGGGTCGCTAATGAAGATTGTTCAATTTCGTCAACTGGTTGAATACATGAAGAACCAAAATGAAAAGCATCCATTTCATTGCTACTTTTCTCTAAGGATTGCGGAGCCTTCCAGCGCAAAGAACCCGTTGGCGGCATGGCGTATGGTATACCTTTAAATGAAATGATCTCATTGTCTTTTTTTCCTATATATGTACCCTCGAAAATACTTACTTTCGCAGTCTTCATTTTATCTTTACACCTTTCGCATTTAATTTTTCATTTTATCATTCATAGCAATCGAATTCTTTCTTATACTAAATGACAAGTAACGAAATGATTAGATGACACTTCTCTTTTTTCAGGAATTTTTTGTTTACATCGATCCATAGCAACTGGACATCGTGGATGGAAGACACATCCAGTTGGCGGATCAATCGGCGAAGAAATCTCACCTTTTAAAATAATTTACTCTTTTTTTCTTCTAGAGTCGGACTCGGAATAGCTGATATTAGTGCTTGTGTATATGGATGAAGTGGGTTTGCATATAATTCATCCGTTTCTGCCTCTTCTACTAGGTGCCCAAGATACATAACACCACTCGATCAGAGATGTGGCGTACGACACTCAAATCATGGGCAATAAATAAGTAAGTGAGTCCACGCAATTGCTGTACCTCTTGCAGCAAATTAATTACTTGGGACTGAATCGATACATCCAAGGCAGATACGGATTCGTCATAAATGAATATTTTTGGATCAACAGCTAATGCTCTTGCAAGGCCAATTCTTTGTCTTTGCCCTCCAGAGAATTCATGTGGAAATCGATAATAATAATCTTTCTGCAATCCTACTTGATGTAGTAATTCCATTACCTTTTCCGATCTTATAAATACTTAATGGTTTTTACAGTGTAGCTCCTATTCTTTTTTTAGATTTAAAGAGGAATACGGATCTTGAAAAACCATTTGCATTTCTTTTGATAATTCTCGATTATTTTTTTGTTTGCCTGAAAAAGATTTTCGTTCTTATAGATCAATTCACCATCCGTCGGTTCAACTAATTGTAGAATAGTGCGACCTGTAGTGCTTTTCCCACATCCTGATTCTCCTACAAGCCCATAAGTCTCTCCCTTTTAAAGATGAAAAGAAATATTACCACAGCTTTTACATTGTTTATTACTTTTCCTATTGGGTTTCGAATCGGAAAATACGTCTTTAAATTTTTTACATGAAGGAGGGGTTTCCACTGATTGGTTTTTTTGTTTGTTCAACCAAAATTATCCACCCCTTCACTAGATACGCTATCATAGTGTTAACACTTTACACGATGAGTATTAGAAACTTCCTTTATATCTGGATCCTTTTCATGACAAATAGATGTTACGTATTCACACCGTTCTACAAATCTACAGCCTACCGGGATCTCCTGAAGACAAGGTACTTTCCCTGGAATAACGTGTAGTTTTTGCGTACGGTCGTCTTCTAATTTTGGTATAGATTTTAACAATCCTCGTGAGATTCTACAATCTGATGACGCACGGTTAATACAGGATTCAATGAACTGATTGGATCCTGAAAGATCATTGAAATTTCATTTCCACGAATTTTAAGCATTTTTTTGAGATAGTTTTAATAAATCATTTCCGTTATATAAGATCTCGCCAGTATATTTTGTTTGCTTTTCATTATGAAAAGATGCTTGTTAACGACGCTATTTAATAACCTTCGCTCCAACAAACCGTATCTTACTTACTATATTCATGACTTTCTAATTAACACTCCCTTCCATAAAGCGCTTTCAAAAAACTTATTTTTTTACTGGTTATCTATTAGATTTCATTATAAATGTAGAAAAAACTTTATTATACCAGCAATTTGTAGGAAAAATGAATTTTTTTTCGCTAAATGTGATAAAGAAAGATGACTATTTTATCATGTCTAGATTTAGCACTTTATCTCTTTACAACTCTAATAAATACACTACTGTTTTTTAAACGACATTTTCAAAATTGCAATATATTTTGTTATTATAATAGAGCACTATATATAGTGCTTAAAAAGGGCTGATGATCTTTTTGGGAGTGAATCACACATGGACATTTTAAAATAATGGATCAATTGGAGTCGAGATACTCGCATGATCCTCAATAATTTCTGCTGCATCGAATAACGTGTCTTCTCGGAATCTTTTCCCTATAAGTTGTACTCCTGTTGGAAGTCCTTCATAAACAGATACTGGTACCGAAATTGCTGGAAAGCCTAATAAAGGAACTGCCATCATAGGCCATTGCGCTTCCATTAAACGACGATTACTTTCAACACTTTCAATATCGATATTTTGTTCAAAAGCTTGCTCGGCTGAAACTGGTGTAAGCAATAATGGGTATTCTTCCTGAAATTGTTGCAACTGTGTAATAAGTGTCCCTCGACGAGCATATCCTTGTTTGTAATCTTCCAACGTAATATTTCCCCACCATTCTTTAGCAACTTCGTAATTATGCTTTAAATTTATTTTTGATGCTTCATCCCCAAACTTTTCAATCATTGGCATGAGACCACGAAGATCTTCTAATACTAATAAACACCAAAGCTTATGTGCTTCTGCAAATAAAGATAACTCTACTTCCTCAACAATATATCCAGCATTTTTTAAGTTATTAACAGCTGTATCTATTGCTTCAGTCACTGCTAAATCTGGCATGGCTCCTCCCACATCACGCAATACCCCTACTTTAATCGGATGTTGGAGAGGCTCCCCGATTAAAGGTAATTGTGCATGGATAGGATCACGCGGATCATAGTCAGACATAGCAGAAAGAGCTAATCGTAAGTCAGCCACATTTCGTGCTAAAGGACCGTCATTTGCCATATATTGAGCAGAAAGCGGCGCATCAACGGGGCCACCTCCGCTTGGCACCCTTCCAATTGTTGGGCGAATTCCCGTTACACCACATGCATACGCTGGATAACGAATGGATCCTGCGATATCATTCCCATGAGCAATTGTAACCATACCACTAGCTATCGCTGCACTTGCTCCTCCACTTGAACCACCAGGAGTTCTCGAAGAATCCCAAGGGTTTAGAGTACTACCATGTAAATCATTATTAGAAAACCATCTTAGACTAAAGGAAGGTACGTTGCTTCGACCGACAAAAACCGCCCCTGACTTACGTAAATTGCCTATAGGTGGACTATCACTGGAAGCAATATTGTCTTGGAATGCAACAACACCATCAGTCGTTGCAGCCCCCGCTTGATCGGAATTAATTTTAGTTGCAACTGGAACACCGTGAAGCGGTCCCAGAGCTTTTCCTTCAGCTACAGCTTTATCAGCTTCATCTGCTGCCTGAAGAGCTTCCTCAGTGATTACTTCCACGATTGCGTTTATTTTGGGATTGACTTGTTCAATTCGGTCGAGACTACTTACGGTTGCCTCCCGCGAAGAAATTAACTTAGTTCGAATCCCATGTGCAAGTTCATTTGCCGTCCAGCGCCAAAGTTCATTTGCTTTACTCTTATTGTTTAACGGTGCTAATGTTTGCTCTTGTTTTTCATTCATCAATCGACACTCTCCTTTTATAGTTAAATAGTAGTAGCATATATATATCAATCTTACTTAATGCCCGTCACACTAATAATCACTCTTTAATTCTACTAATCAAAGTTACTCAAGCATAAATGGACTATTCTTATAGTCTTATTCAATAAACCCTAAGTGATTTACAAACATTCACATGAGCTGCTAAATACTCATTTTTTCTTTAATCTTACATAATCCTACTAAAGCAGCCCTCCTTCATTTTAAAGCGCTTTCAATTTTACTTGATATATTCTTTCATATTAGTGGAATTCTATACTTGATGCCGATTTTAATCGAGCAAGTAACTTTAAGCTTAATTATAAATAGAAATAATTAAATCTTAAACCGACATTTCGTAGTAAAATATAATTCTTTTTTCGTTAATAGTGCTGGAAATAATTAATTTGAATCTTTTCAAACTGATAGCGTACTAATACCATCAAAATCTTCCTGTTCCACCATTCCTTTTCGTAACGGAACTGCGAGAGGAGAAATATAAGGTGGTTTATGCGAAGCTTTGCTAAAACCACCTTGCGGACGATTTGGCACGCTGCTTTTGTCGCTAGTTTTCATGATCCTGCGCCATCTTTGCATTATCACAGATTGCGGCAATGCGGCAATGCACATGGAACAACTGTAGGTGCAGTCGCCCGAATTAGAGACAACAAACCTTATGAAACTAGACCATATATCGGACAAGGGAATTAAGATATACCTTCTTTTAAAAATGAGTGAACTGAGGGCTTCTTTGGAAGGTTTAAGTTTTATTGGGAACTTGTTATTAAGGGGATTCGAAAGAAATGAATATGAAACGGGATGTAGCTGCATCACTGACATCGATTGTCCCACGTTTAGGTCGTTGGCTTGACGAAGGTACATATGATCCGCCAGAACTAACAATAAAATCTTAAATATATGAATCTAAATGATCAAGGAGTGAATAGAATGGTTGTTACGTTTTAAGAAAACACCTATGGAATTAGGATAAAGCAATTGCTAGATACTTTGCATCCATTACTTTCGGGATCCATTGTTTAACACCCTCAATATTGGTGTACGATTCCACATCATCATCTGCAAGTAATAGTAAATCAACACGCCAGCCACCTTTAAACGAAACAAGCATTACATTACGTCCGCCCATCGCAGGGTGACTATAATGGAAGACACGTTCGATTGGCAATGGATTTTCCTCATCTTCCTCTAAATCAATGACTAGAAAAGTATCTTTAGTACTTGGTTCTTCAAATTTTAGACCAGCTTCATTGCGCACAACGGATCGAGCGCCATCACAATTGATCATATATTTCGCATGAAATTCATCGCCAGTAGCTGTTTTTAATGACACTCCGTGATCAGTTATATCTAAATGCTCCACTGGGTTACCCCCAAAAAAACTCCACACCAGCTTCGATAAATATAGGATTCAATTTTACGTTGGTGAAGCGATATAAAATGTGGTAGCTTTTTCGTACTTTGATCGTCTGTCACGCCATAATTACGGACATGTACTTCTTTTCCTTTGTATAGTGTTCGTTTAATAGGCTAAAATCACGCCATTTCTCGCAAGTTCAAAACTTAGCCCTTCTGAAACTTCTTCCAACAACTTCAAGGTACCCTGATGAATAAAGATAGCTCGACTCCCCGGACGTAGATCGTCTTTTCCATTTGCTTCAATTACTGTACAAGTCAACCCTTTCTTTTTCAGTGCCAGTCCTGCAGTCATACCCACGGAACCAGCCCCTACGACAATCACATCATATTGTTTATTCGACAAGTTTACTCTCTCCTCTACTCCCCATTAATGATGTTAAATTCATTATAGTATCCAAGATTAATAAAACATACCTTCGGTTCCGATCAGCGGAACTCGGGTCATTTTACACAATAAAATTGACTATCTTCATGAGGCCATTTAGAATTATTTATAGATTGGAGCGTTGTCTATTAATTTACATGGATGGTGATTAGATGTTAGAGAAACAGCGAAAAAGATCGTCCATCGAAAATGCGTTCCGTATATTGAATCTTTTTTCTATAGATGAACCAGAAATGAGTGTCACAACAATATCACAAAAGTTAAATGTGCCAAAAAGCACAACATATCGTCTGCTTTCTTCCCTGCTGCAAGAAGAATTTCTGCATAAAAATCCAAACACAAGCCGATATAGCCTTGGAACATCCATTCTATCACTCGTCAATATAGTCAATTCACAAATTCATATTGCCAACGAATCTGTTCCATTTCTAAATAAACTAGTGGAAGAAACGGGAGAAAACGCCCATCTCGCTATCCTGGATAATGGCGAAACTGTTTACATTCAGACGATGAAAGGCGTTTATACATTTTCCGACGAGGGTAAAATTCAGCTTGGAACCAGAAGAGATGCTGTTTCAACCGCAGCGGGAAGAATCCTACTCGCTTTTCACCCGAATCCGACAGAGAAGACTCTGTTAGCTGGTAATGTTATTCAGGAACTGGAAGAAATAAAAAAACAAGGATATGCCCTACTGATGGATGCGTACCAAAAAAACGAAACAGAGATTGCGATTCCAGTATTTGATGAACCTGGCCAAGTGATTGCTTCGCTGAGCATTACTGCTAATTCCAAACGGGTTCAATCATACATACAAATAAAGCCATTTCTTTATTTATTAAATCAGGCAGGAGAAGGATTACGCAAAGTTATTGAACTTAGAAAGAGGGGTAAAAAAGTTGAATAAGCAGAGTGCCAGTCAAAAAAACCTTTCTTCCGTCATCAACGTACTTCAAATACTAAGACTTTTCACGCCAAAACAGCAAGAACTAAGTTTCACTGATATTAGGAAACAATTAGCTATTCCAAAAGCCAGTGCAAATCGATATATTACTTCATTACTAAAGGAAGGGATGTTAAGCAAAAACCCTAGAACCAACCACTATCGTTTAGGTTTATCTATTTTACGTTTAGGTGGAGCTATATTTAACCATCATGAATTGTATGAAGAGGCACTGCCTTTTGTCGAAAAGCTTTCACAGGACTTAGATGAATCCGTACATATTTGTTTAATGGAAAATGAAAAGGTAGTGTATCTGTTCCGTGTAGAAAGCAATCATTCGGATCGGCTTGTCACACAAATCGGAAGATCAAATCCACTTCATTGCACTGCTGAAGGACTTAGTATTCTAGCTTTTCAACATGATGACTACATCCAGCAATTCCTTACCAAAGAATTATATGCCTATACACCCTATACTATAACAAATGCTAAAAAGTTGCATGGCTTATTAATGAGGATTAGAGAACAAGCTTACTGTATTTTACAATCTTCTTATTACAAGAACTACACAGGCATTGCTGTTCCCATTAAAGACTATACGAGTGATGTCGTAGCTTCACTATCCGTCATTGGTCATTCAAATAGGCTAACAGATGCCAAGTCAGTAGATATTGTGAAACAAATGAAACAAACAGCCGATAAAATATCAGCTCATATGGGTTATATCCCTTTAGACTAAGCTTTAAAAGTACAGTAAAAAACCCCTAATCTACTAGGGTTTTTTTCTATTACTCATTGATTTCTGGGATAAATGCTTCCCGGACATATTCCGGAATCGGCACCGCCTTTAAGCTTCCTCCAGCGGTCGATGTCCATGCCCTTACTTCATATCCAGACGCAACAAGTTGATCTTTTTTCATAAAATTGTGCTGCACCTTAAATACTTTATTCTTTATATCAACAACTTCTGTATAAATTTCAATCACATCTTCAAACTGTAAAGGCGAATGAAATTTACAGAATGTTTCTAGCAGCGGGAACACAATATGTTCTTCTTTTAACAGCTTGGATACAGGTGAGACAGTTACTCCTATAAACTCGTGTGTGGCCAGATCCATCCAGCGATAAAAATTGGGATAAAAGACAATTCCTGCAGCATCTGTATCCCCAAAAGCCACTTTTAGTGTATGAATATTTTTCATCATCTTGATCCTCCATCTGCATGTTCAACGTTTACTGTAAATTCACCAATCTGCTCAACTTCGATTCGGACAGTATCACCGTATTTAAGCGGTTCAACTCCCTCAGGTGTTCCAGTGGAAATCACGTCTCAGGGCTCCAATAACATTTGATCACATGCTACTTCAAAACATTTATAGCAATCATAAATGAGATGTTTGGTCTTGCCATCCCGTCTTAATTCATCATTTCCCCATAGTTTCATAGATAATTGATTAGGATCTTCTATTTCGTCTGCTGTTACAATCCATGGTTCAATCGGTGTAAATGTATCAACGGATTTCCGCCAAGTCCGTTCCTCATCTTCCCGAAAAGAAATATCAAAATGTAAAGTAACCAAATATATAATCTTTTCCATCTTTAGCATTTACATTCTTTGCCTTTTTCCTCGATATAGCCTAGTTCTGCCTCATGTTCTGTACGGCGATCCTTAAATGACAATTGAATGGGATCCCATCGAACCAGACAAAGACGCAGGCGATTTTAAGAATAATGCTAGATCTTCAATGGTTCTTGTTGCATTATTAAACTGTTTATTCATTTCTCCTTGATGTATCTTATAATTGACAGGTGCTGCCCAAATCTTCCTAGTACTTGGGACTAGTGATTTTAAATACACTTTCGACAATTTCACAGGACTGATTCGTTTGACCAGCTGCTTCCATGGAATGTTTTAGTTCATCAAAGTTTTCTAAGAATCGTTGAAAAGATGTTTCCATATCATTAGAATTCCAATTAGCTGCTTGTGACATATCTACAACTTTACTTTTTATAATTATCCCTAGTTTATTTTCATTAAAGATTGCTATCTTCACTGCTCCACAAAACTCGCTCTAGTATCAGCGATCATATGATGTTCCTCTGTAAAGTCTTCAGTTATAAATATATCGTCTATTCCTAATTCTTCTGAGAAAAATGCATTGCTTTGAAACACATCTAGTTTCTGTACCGTTTCACTCGCATCCTGTCTAGTTGTTTTTTTGGTAAAATGGCATCCCCCGAGTTATAATACAATTTCCTTCCTTGAAATAAGACGCTCTCTATAATGCTTCCCAAACAGCTGCAATACCCTGACCACCACCTATACAAGCTGACGCAACTCCATATTTCTCCTTGCGTCTTCTTAATTCATAAACAATCGATAATGATATTCTTGTACCGGTCGCTGCGAGCGGATGGCCGATCGCTACTGCACCGCCATTTACATTACCTTTCTCTAAATCAAATCCTAATTCTTTTTGGCACCCTAAATATTGAGCTGAAAATGCTTCATTAATCTCCACTAAGTCTAAATCTGCAACCGCTAAATTTGCCTTTTCTGCTGCACCTTTTATTGCTGGAACTGGTCCGATTCCCATATATGTCGGTTCAACACCAACTACATCCCATGAAGCAAGGCGCGCAATTGTTTGAAGCCCGTGTTTCTCTGCATACTCAGCGGAAGCAATCACCACTGCGGCGGCGCCATCGACCATCCCACTTGCATTCCCAGGTGTTACCACACCGTTTTCCACGAAACGTGGCTTTAATTTTTGCAGCTGTTCCATACTCGTTTCCCTAATGTGGTCGTCCTCGTCAATCACAATGTCCCCTTTTCTTCCCTTTACTGTAACCGGTACAATCTCCTCTTTAAAGTATCCTTTGTCCCGAGCCGCTATTGCCCGTTGTTGACTTGATAATGCATGTGCGTCTACTTCTTCACGAGTAATTTTATATTTCTCTGCAATATTTTCTGCAGTTTCTGCCATCGTACAACCAACATTCGTATCCTCT
Source organism: Pseudogracilibacillus sp. SO30301A (assembly GCF_037072025.1). Classification (NCBI taxonomy): domain Bacteria; kingdom Bacillati; phylum Bacillota; class Bacilli; order Caryophanales; family Bacillaceae; genus Pseudogracilibacillus; species Pseudogracilibacillus sp. SO30301A. The sequence continues at coordinate 64,109 of NZ_JAXHDD010000013.1, forward strand.
AATCCATCCCATAACCAATCTTCTATCTTTGGTGATCCAAGCTGGGTTCCCCAGCGCATGCCACGAATAACATGAGGAACCTGGCTCATATTTTCTGTTCCACCCGCTAACACGACATCAGCTTCACCTGCAAGAATATAACGAGCCCCCGTAAGTATTGCCTCAATTCCTGTACCACAAACACGGTTAATCGTAACTGCAGGTACTGTGATCGGTGTACCTGCCTTCAAACCAACATGTCTTGCCAATAGATGGGCATCTTTACTTGATTGCTGCACATTTCCAAAGACAACATGATCAATTGCATCAGTTGAAATATTGGACTTCTTTATCGCTTCTTTCGCTGCAATAGCTCCTAATTCTGTTGCTGTTATATGTTTAAACGATCCCGCCATTTTAACGAAGGGTGTCCGTGCCCCTTCCAGTAAAACAATATCAGTAGACTTCATAACTTTTCCCCCATTACTTGCCAATAAAGACTGGCTTTCTTTTCTCGGTAAATGCTGCAATGCCCTCTTTTCCATCCTCCGACATAAAGGCAGATGCAAATGCAGTCGTTTCGATGATCAAGCCAGATTCTGTATCCACATTACAACCTTGATTAATCGCAAGCTTAGCCATCTGCAAAGCAACAGCCGAACTACTTGCTAGCTTTTCAGCCCATGCAAGAGCTTCATCGATTAACATTTCGTGTGGAACTACGTGATTGACCAATTGCAACTTCAGTGCCCGTTCTGCATCCACCATCTCACCGAAATAAATTAATTCCTTAGCAATTCCCTGCCCAACAATTTTCTGTAACCGCTGTGTTCCACCACCACCTGGGATAATTCCGAGACCAACCTCCGGAAATGAAAACTTTGCTTTATCAGAACAAATTCGTAAATCACAGACCAATGCTAATTCAAAGCCGCCTCCAAGCGCTAGACCATTAATAGCCGCAATTACAGGCTTAGAGATATTTTCAAGTTTAGAAAAGGTCTCCCGTGCTTTCTTATTCATCTGATTGAGACCAGTTAAATCTTTTGATGCCATTTCTTTGACATCAGCTCCTGCAACAAATGCTTTGGATCCACTACCAGTTATAACAATCGCCCGAACTGCATTATCGTCCTCTAGCTCCCCAATCAATTGATTCAATTCTTGAAATACTCCAGAACTCAACGGATTGACTGGTGGACGATTAATCGTTACTAGCGCGACCTTATTTTCAATATCACAGTTTAAAAATTCATATTGCATAGTTTTATCCCCCGTATTATTCATAGTCATAAAATCCTGCTCCAGATTTTTTGCCAATTCTTCCAGCTCGCATCATTTGCTTCATCAACATTGGTGGTGCAAATCGTGTATCATTAAATTCATCTGCCATGTACTCCATCACATAATAACCAATGTCTACACCAGCATAATCCTGTAATGTAAATGGTCCCATTGGATAATTCAATCCTAACGTAACTGCCTTATCGATATCTTCAGGAGAAGCAACTCCTTCTTCTACGAGTTTAATAGCTTCAATAAATTGTGGAACCATAATGCGATTTACAATAAATCCAGGAACATCCTTATTTACAACTACAGGTTCTTTACTTAAGCTCTTAGCGAATCCTTGCAGTTCTTCAACTGTAGTATCACTCGTATTGTAACCACGAACAATTTCGACAAGCTTCATCAACTGTGCCGGATTAAAAAAATGCATTCCAGCAACTCGATCAGTACGAGCCGTTGCATTAGCGATTTCAGTAATGGACAAGGATGAAGTATTTGTAACTAGGATAACGTTCTCAGAAATAACTCGATCAAGTTCAGCAAATACACTCTTTTTTGCATCCATATCTTCAATAATCGCTTCTATTACAATATCTGCGTATTTTAAATCTTCTATATCTGTCGTCGTTTTAATACGCCCGATTACTTTTTGCTTTTCATCTACTGTAATCTTTTCTTTTTCAACACTTTTGGACATAAACTTATCGATTCTGGATAAACCGCTTTCAATAAATTGTTCCTCAACATCTCGTAAGATGACTTGGTAACCGGCTGAAGCAGCAAGATTTGCAATACCGCTTCCCATTGATCCTGCACCTACTATCCCTACTGTTTGAATTGCCATATTAATTCCTCCTTGTATGATGTTTTGTATATTAACTCTAATTATAAAAGGTATGAATCCAAATTTATACATTCATAAAGTATGAAAGATACATTTTTTTTCATACTTTATGTAGGAGAGAATAATAAAGTTTGTAAAACTAAAAGGTAAAATATGGAAAAGTTGACCATGTACTATAAAAACAGATAAAACTAGTCCCAAGTAGGTAATGAAGAAGGTGGATGCTTGATCCGCTCCATCCTATGAAGGCTAAAAAATGTATCGCATCATTTGTCCTGTATTATTCATAGAATTACAATTATCCATCAAAAAATTACTTTTTATGTTCGAACAGTCATAAAGCTCATTGTTTACTGAGTAGTCTGCCAATTGCGCCTAAAAAGGGCATACTTATCCTGTTGGTTAAAAATGTGCTTTTGAATCTGGCTTTTTTATAACGTGTAATCCCTGTACCAAACAATGGAAAAACAATGGTCTGCCCCTCTCGATAACGCTCAACTTCCTCCCAAAACGAGAAAGCAAGCACTACACATATTCCGCCAAATTTAATACTGCTTCATTCTGATCATTCACTTTAAAAAAAACAACGAGAAGATAATCGTCATCTTTAAACACCGTCCCTAACTTATAGCGGACGCACTTTCCTACACCCTCACGTAAATCGAGCGAATCTATAATATTTAACCAATAATCTTTCTCCATCCGCTCATCCAAACTTTTACGCAACGATGGATCAGCATATTTTTCAAAAATACTTTCCATGCAGCGAATGGCGTGAAGAAACTTTTCCATCAACAATCGTATCAAAAAACTCATTAAATGGGATCACTTTAAAATCATTCACCGCTTTATTAAATATGTCTCCAATCCCTTATTTCCACTATGGAATGATTGATCGTTAATTTAACAGACTGGATGCTCATTTTATATAACAGAAGGAATAAAATCGATAGCACCGATATACGTAGAAATAGCACCAGCAAAAAGACTTTATAATATTGTACAAACGAAACCTCAGTTAAAAATGTTAGCGCAACTGTCGAGAAGGAAAATAAACAACCGGGTAAAAGAAATACGTCTTTCCAAAACTGTTTACAAACAACAATTCCCCGCATCTTTTTCATCACCAACTCTCCCCTTCTTTTTATAAGGTGAAATAACGATCCAAAAAATCAACGTTAAAATAAAATATTTTTTTAATTTTTTTCCACTTAAAGATTTACTTCTCCCATTCTTTTTCCTCCTTAGTTTAGTAAAAGGGAGGAGATTCAAAATGAAAAATTCCATTCATTTCAAAGCTTCAGAGGTTGTTTCAGTTCTCGATACGTTAACATTGACACCTGGTAATCTTGATGTGATTAAAGCACGTGATGTATGGGAAATTTCCAAACAAGGAGAAGGAAATGTCGTTGCTGTTCTGGACACTGGGGTGGATACAGATCACCAAAGTTTATCTCGAAACATTATGGACGGATATAATTTTTCTGATGACGACAAAGGAGATCCAAACATATTTGAAGATTATGCTGGTCACGGCACACACGTAGCGGGAATTATTGCAGCTTATCAAGACAAAGGAAGGGGGATTTATGGAGTCGCTCCAAAGTGCAAGTTACTCATTTTAAAAGTGATGAACAGAAATGGTGTCGGGTCCTATAAATCTATCACAGAAGCAATTAACTATGCGATGGACTGGACGGGGCCAAAAGGAGAAAAAGTAAATGTTATCAATATGTCGCTCGGCGGGCCAACACCGAATGAAGAAATGCATTCCGCTATTAAAAAAGCTAGAAGAAAAGGGATCACCGTCGTTGCAGCAGCTGGTAATGAAGGTGATGGTAATCCTAATTCCTTTGAACGTTCCTATCCCGGCTACTATCAGGAAGTAATTCAAGTTGGTTCCGTTAACAAGGAGCTACAACCTTCTTTCTTTTCCAACAACAATGTAAATATCGACTTTGTTGCCCCAGGAGAAAATGTGTATTCCACTCATTTGGATAATAAATTTGTAAAACTAACTGGAACTTCTATGGCTGCCCCTTATGTCGCCGGCTCTGTAGCACTCATTTTAAACATGATAGAGCGGGAAAAACCATCCATGATCCCATATTTTGTTTACCATTACCTGCTCACCCATGCAAGAAAACTAAACTATTCCATTCACTCAGTAGGAAATGGCTTAGTACAGCTTACTTCAGCAAACAAATTGACGTTTATGACTTCTTATTCACCTGAAAAATTTGCATACTTTTTTAAATAAAAGGTTGATAATTTTGTCCTCTCTCTCACTCTAGTATATAACGGTTCTCATAAAGGAATTCTAGAAAAGCGCGCTTTCTAGATTAAAACATCTACCAATATACAACTTTACTATTTTTGTAAAAGTAATGTTTAACAGTTACAGATAAGGGTAAAAAATAATAAACAGAAAAATATAAATATTTTAATTCAAGCACTGTTCATAGAAATAATTCGACTCGGGTGATTACGGAAAAAGTAATAATACTCACTGTCTTCTGAGGTCGAGTTATTTTTTGTCGGCAAAATAGCTATCTTTATGAGAATCTAGGTTTTATTTTGTTAATGTGAGGGGTGAAATTAATGGCGAACAAAGATAAATTGCAGAGATTTTACAAAGAAAATAATTCTCTGTTGCAAAATGAAGTGATTAAAAGTTTCCTGAAACAGGCAAAAAATGAACAGTTATTGGCTCAAGTTCTCATGGATCCCTCTAAAGAAAATATAAATGAACTGGATAAAGAATTTAAAGCGTATTATTTAAAAATAAAAGTCATAAAATATATTAGTAGTTTAATCCACTTTTACACAATTGATTTCGATAAAAAAAATAATCAGAGAAGCCGCCGATTTATGTTAATGCTAGACGCACCTAAACAACGAAATGATGATGATAACACAACAAACCTCATTGATGTCCAACCTTCTAAATATACTACTGAAAGCGATTACTTTGATAGCATGCAAACATTCCAAGAACTTATCGAAAACGCCAAGTTGTATAACGCCTACAAAGAGTTGACAAGCAAGCAGAAAAAAGTTTTAGATCTCATTTATATTCAGGGATATAATACGAAGGAAGTTGCACGTTTATATAAAGAAACTCCGCAAAACATCTCCAATATCCACAAACGAGCTTTAAAAAAGATCAAGGAATCTTTTGAAAAAGATCGGAGGTGAACGTTGTGGATAAGATTTACAGTACAAGTAACCTGGAGAATATATATGATGATAAAAATTGGGAAGACATTTTGGACGACTTTCAAGTGAAAATAAACTATAACTTACAAAAAGTTCACGCAAACGACCGGGATGACCTAGAACAAGAAATTAAACTGAAAATAATTGAAAAAATTAATAATCTCTTAGAAAAAAGTAACACACCCGGTTTTTGGGAGTTTTTATCTGAAATGTAACCTAAGATCGTTCTGTTAAAAATAATCAACCTAAATGGTGACCATTCGCCATTTAGGTTTTCTATATACTTAGATATGATCATTTACCTTTTTCTTCATCTAATTTATTCATGATCACCTCTTCACTGCAATTCATAATGTCCATCAAAAATTGCATTTGCCTCTTCTTTAGATACACGTTTATATGTATAAGCAGGTGTATGTAACGTCTCATTATTATTTGATAGTTTTAAAATAACAGGGGTTTCATCAGCATTAGTTATTTCTACTTCAGTCGCACTAATATGCTTAATATCTCTTATTTCATGATGAGTTATAAAATCAGAATAAGGCATCGCACAGTGCATATAGGCAGAAGTAATATGACAGGAAATATTATTGTCCTCGTTTAACCAATAACCTGCAAACTCGCCAATCCCTTCATCAGATACCACCATCTGTTCCTCCTCTTTAGCTGCTAAAATTGCAGCATCCTTAGCAGCCTGTACTTCCGCTAACAGATTTTCAACATCAAGTTTTAACTGTGTAAAAAAAATATGATCTATATCTTCTACTAAAATTCTCTCAAGTGTCTCAATCGCAGTATCATATTCCTCATTATCATACTTTTTCTTCGCTTCCTCATACGAATCCAAATATGCTTCGAATTTTTCATGAAGCGCATCAATTTCTTCTTGAAATTCCTTGGCCAGATTAATCAGCAATATTGAACCTTCCTCTATACTAATCACCTCTTCTAAAGCTTCTGCAGCACGATCAAGGTCACCATTTTCCATTTGCATGGTCGCAACTTGGATATATTCTGTTTGCCTTAACAGTACTTCTGCTTCTTTATCATCTGCTTTTTCATCCAAGGCACGGGTAAAAGAAACTTCTGCTTTTGCATAATCCTGTTCATCCAATGCCACTAATCCTTCTTCCATTGCCTGTTCATACGCAGCATTGGAGCACCCAAGCAATAAAAGTCCAATACTGCTGATAAATAACACTAACTTTCTCATTACTAATCCTCCGGAACTATATTTTCATTAAATTCATCTTGCCTAATATATGTTCCCGTGTAGAGTTTTATGACAAAACCTGTCCGATTCATTTTTCAGAGAGGAAATTAGTACTTGCTTAAATAATCAATGACAGCAGCATAATCGATTGGTAACTAGGAAGTTATTCTAATATCTTATATCCTCGTTCGACCAACATGAGCAATTTCGCCTCACACTTGAGCAACTCCACCTCAGACTTGAGCAACCACAATAATTTTACAGCCACAAAAAAAGCCGCCACAACTTTGTGACAGCCTAAATTAAATTTCATCATATCCAACACATAAAAATTTCACATCTTCATCGGTATAATTGTACCAGTAATGTTCTTTACTCGAATCGAACATAATCGATTCAGATGGATTCAAGACATATATGTCCTCGCCAATCTGAACTGTTAATTGTCCCTCCAATACGTACAAAAACTCTTGCCCGGAATGTTTAATCAGATTACCCTCATTTTGATCAGGTTTTAATACGACGAGAAGGGGGGAGAAGGCCGGATTATCCATCGATTTAGCTAAACTCTTATAATAAATATTATGTTTTTCCATTTGTTCTCTTTCCTGAGCACCGCTGCGAACGATTCGTTCCTCTTCATCCGCTTCATCAAAAAAGTATCCAGGATTTACACCTAAAGCAAGCGATATCTTTTTTAATGATTCTAGCGTTGCTGAAGATTTTCCACGTTCCAATTGACTTAAAAAACTAATTGAAAAACCAGTTCTACTCGCTAATGTTTTTAACGTCATTTTGTTTTTCTTGCGCAATGCTTTTATATTTGCCCCTAACGTATCCTTCATCATATTTCCCTTTCTAGATTTTTATATAGCATATCATTTTTCTTGCGCACTATCATCTTATACGGTAAGAAAAACACCAACAGCTTGTTCGCTATTTGGTGTAATCTTACTTAGTCTTAATTTTCAATTGGCAAAGCTCGTTCTTCCATATCCTTTGTTTTCGCATAGATCAGACCTATTACCGCACCGATTAGTCCAGTCGTAATCCACCCGGCTCCATTTGCAAATAACGGAATAAATGCAAAAGTTTGATCGATAAAATTAACCGCAATTCCCGCATCTTTTAATGCGTCCAGTACTGCAACAAATCCAACACCGGTAATCGTTCCAACGTAAACGGTTTGATATCCTTTGAACCATTTATGCGTAAATGATAAAACGATCAGTGCAATTGATATCGGATACAATAATAGTAAAACTGGAGAAGCTAATTCTAATATTTTTGCTAAGCCAAAATTAGTAATAATTAAGCTTCCAAAAGCTAACATGTAAAGCCACTGTTTATACGTATATTTCGGAAACTGCCTTTCAAAATATTCGGCAACAGCTGAGAGACAAGCGATATTTGTCGTAATCCCTGTCAAAAAGATAACTGTACCAATCATGAGTAGACCGATATTTCCAAACAGATACTCTGAACTCCATGCTAAAATTTCTCCACCATTGTCCCTCATTCCAATCGCATCAACACTTGTCGCTCCAATCCAGGCCATCGATAATTGTAATAAGGTTAAACCAATAACGGAAATAATTCCTGCCTTAATAAATGTGGATGAAACGTCTTTTTTCTCTGTAATCCCTTCATTTGCAATCGCTTTAATAAAAATCCCACCAAACACAAAGGCAGCGAGAACGTCCATCGTATAATATCCTTCAACGAATCCTTTTAAGAAAATATTTTCTAAATAAGGTTCTTGCGGTTCGCCAATCGCACCCATCGGAGTGAGTATTGACTTACCTACTAAAAGAATAAGCAATCCAACAAACACAGGTGTAATAATTCTACCTAAATGATCAACAAACTTTCCTGGATTTAACGATAACCATATGGTTAATCCAATAAAAATAAAAGAAAAAATCAACAAAATTATACTTGTATTTATGTTCCCTGGAAGTGACGGTAAAATGGCAATCTCGTATACAACAGAAGTAGTTCGTGGGATCACATATATTGGACCTAAAGACAGAAATAATAGTACCGAAAATACAATTCCAAACTTCTTCCCTACAAGTCCTGCCAATAGTTCAACCTTTCCACCGGAAATCGCTAACGAAATAATTGCTAGTAGAACAAGTCCTACCCCAGTTATTAAGAAACCTACCATCGCAATCCACGTATTTGTTCCAGCAAGTTGTCCAAGTTTCGGAGCAAATATAATATTCCCCGCACCTAAAAACATTGCAAAAAGCATAAGACCGATTGCCAACAGCTTGTTAAATGGTAAACTTTTCTTCATGTTTTTCCCTCTTTTCAAATAGATAAATTCGGTAACGCTTTCATTCTGAATAAAAAAATCTATACATTAATAAAAAATCAATTCAAAATTGAAGTGACACTTAATTGAAGTGTTGCTTTAATTGTATATAATAATCTACTAACTTGTCAATACCATTTTTTCATAACAATAGACTAAAATTATACGATCCCTTCTAAAATACTGAATAAAATTTAAAATTTCATTATCTATGATGGTTTGGATCTTGATACATATGTAAAATTACGATGTGACTTTGGATAGTGTTTGACTGCTGCAATAAATATATAATAAGGAGTTATAACCGCCAAAATGCAAAGTCATTTTCAACTTGTCGAATCGTATTAGAAACGAATTCGCAACGGCGTCACTTGACAATCGGTACATTTATTTACAATAAGCCAAGTTTAACCAATATATAAATTATCATGAAATTTGACTATTGTTACTTTTAGATTTACAATGAAAATTAATTGAAGTGTCACTTAAATTTCGTGTAACAATATGAAAGGCTGGTAATTCTATGATTATATTATTAAACGAACAAGAAATCCAAAACATATACGGAATGAAGCAAGCGATTTCTGATATGGAAAAAATGCTCGAGCATAAACATGCAGGTAAAATTGAGAGTCCAATGCGCACAGTGATAGAATTCCCAGAAGAAGACGGTTCTGTCCTTTATATGCCGAGCACCGACCTCGATGAAGAAATCATGGCGATGAAGGCGGTTACGATATTTCCAAATAACCCGTCACAAGGTAAGCCAACCACACAGGGGGTTGTACTTTTATCCAATGCGAAAAACGGAGAGCATGTAGCAATGCTTAATGCATCCTACTTAACACGACTCCGAACAGGAGCAATTAGTGGTATTGCAACAGACAGACTGGCAAGAAAAAATTCCGAAACACTGACAATGATTGGGACTGGTGGCATGGCGTTTGAACAAGCTCTTGGCGTTTTAGCAGTTCGTGACATCAAAGAAATTTTATTAATTAATCCAACAAAAGAAAAAGCACACCACTTCAAAGAAAAACTATATGATTTCGGTGTGGATTCCTCAATAAAAATTGACGTACTCGATGATGTTTCAGAGGCTGTTTCCCGTGCAGATGTTATTTGCTGTAGCACGCGCTCCCATGATCCTGTTTTTAATGGGAAAGATGTGAAACCGGGAACACATGTTAACGGCGTTGGTTCTTACTTACCACATATGCGCGAGGTTGATTTTACATTTATTGAGCGTGCAGCAAAAATTGTTGTCGATGATATGGAAGGCGTAACAGAAGAAGCTGGAGAATTAATCCATGCCAATGAACAAGCCGATTGGTCATATGATAAAATCCACGGTGAATTAATTGAACTCGTCACAGACCAAATTAGTGTACGTGAAAATGATGATGAAATTACTTTCTTTAAATCTGTCGGTGCAGCCTATTACGACTTAGCCGTTGCAAATGGTGTATACAAAATTGCTCGTGATACCGACGCCGGAACAAAAGTAGAAATTTAATTTTACTGAAAGAGGGAATTACGATGGACAATGCGGTAAGAAACTTTTTTATTTACTTATCACAAAACAAAACATTAAATCAAGGTGCAAAAAAATGGGGGCTCAGGCTCGGCGCACAAAACGTTGTCGCCGGGACAAACATAGATGAAATGGTCGAGAGCGTTAAAAAACTCAATGCGGATGGAATATCTTGTACGATCGATAACTTAGGCGAATTCGTTTTCGAAAAAGAAGTAGCCTTAGCCGCCAAAGAGCAAATTTTAAACGTCATTGAAGCGATTCATGAGAACAACTTGGACGCACATATTTCCCTAAAACCTTCCCAACTCGGGTTAGATATTGATCATGATTTTTGCTTGAATAATTTAACTGAAATCGTAAAAAAAGCTCATGAATATAATATTTTTATTAATTTCGATATGGAAGATTATGCTCGTCTACAAGCTTCGTTCGATTTATTGGATAAATTTTCATCAACTTACGATAATATTGGAACCGTTATTCAAGCATATTTTTTCCGAGCAAAAGAAGACATTGAAAAATACAAAAACTTCCGCCTTCGCATCGTAAAAGGTGCATATAAAGAAGACGAAGCTGTCGCTTATCAACATAAACAAGAAATTGATCGCAACTATATCGAATTAATCGAATGGCATTTGCTAAACGGTACATTCACATCGATCGCAACCCACGATCACCTTGTGATCAACCACGTCAAAGATTTTGTTCAAAAACATAACATTTCTAAAGATAAATTCGAATTCCAAATGCTGTACGGCTTTCGCGTTGATATGCAACATGAACTAGTAAAAGAAGGTTACCAATTTTGCACCTACGTCCCATTCGGTGAAGACTGGTATGGTTACTTCATGCGCAGACTCGCTGAACGTCCACAAAACTTAAACTTACTAGTGAAACAAGTATTTAACAAAAAAACAAATACACTCATCGGAGTCGCCGCAGCTGGATTTTTGCTAGGAAGACTAACGAAAAGAAAATAATAGAACTCCCAAGAGCCAAAACGGTTCTTAGGAGTTCTGTTTTATAGATGAGCATGGTGTATTTTTGTCAAGCGACTTGCATTTTTTATGTCACAACATATAGTGCATGTGCCACATCCCAATAATCAAGGCTGCTTTCATATACAACTCCTTAGACATTCTATTCTCATTTCTAGCTTTTAAAAATTCCGTAAAATCTAGTACCTTACTTATTTCTCCTTAGTATTTCATTAATAATTTTAATTAACGTGATATGTCTTTTTATTAATTTATGAATTTATTTTACTTTTATTTTTAATTCCTCTTTTACGCTGTTGTATTCTCGGTAAAAATGCTTTTTATTTGGTTTTAATACCGAAATTGAATAAATAAAAGATAACAGCAACATGACAAGTGCCAAAGTCACAATCGTAATTCTTAAAGAAACAAGGTCAGATACAAACCCAATTCCAAGAACAAAGATTACTTGAATAGCACTCTGGACTAACTGATATATGCTTGTGACTCTCCCCATTACTTTAACTGGTACGTTATTTTGATAAAAAGTCATGATTCCAGCACTTAAGAACACATTAAAGAAACCTAAGATTACAAACCCGACAACAATTGACGAAAAAGACCATGAAAATGCATAAATCACATAACCTGTTGTCATCATTATTAAACCAATAGTAATCATATATCTGATTGAAAATCTATTCGAAAAAACCGACAGTAATGCAGCGCCGACAACAGAACCAAACCCAGTTATACTAATTAACAAACTATAATCAAGTTCGGATAGGCCGATTACTTTTTGTGTAAAAACAACTTCTTGTGTATCCATGGCAAAGGAAAAAATCATGATCATAATAAAACCAAGATAAATAAACGATACATATATATTGTTGGCCATGAACTCACGAACAACCGTAAAGTCACGAATTACTTGAGAAATTGTCAATTTAGGAATGGTCTCTTTATCAATGCTTTCTTTTTCAGGAAGAAATAATAATATAATTGCCGAGGTCACAAAAAATATGGCATTAAGCCATAATGTTGTTTCAATTGATGTTAATAATATAAGTGAACCACCAACTGCGGGTCCAATAATAAATGCTCCAGAACTTGTAAACGACCGTATTGAGTTGAAGCGCTTTCTTTTTTCTTTCGGAACGAGAATTGTAACATATGTCATTGATGAGGGATTAAAAAAGGCATTTGCCACACTTAAAACTACAAGAATCCCATAGATTACCACCATGTTTGGTGCGAACGGAATCATACTGATGAACACGGCTCTAATTAAGTACGTTACCATCATTACTCTTCGCTTGCTTCGATAATCGATAAAACTACCTGTCCAGAGCTTCGTTACAATATTCGTTAGTGGAGCAATGATCCAAAGTCCCGCCACTGCTGCTGCAGAACCAGTAAGCTGGTAAACGTTGATGTTTATCGCTACTAAGTAGATAAAATCTCCTATAGTTGAAATTCCAATCGATGCTAACAATAATGTAGGATGTTTCCAGCCCTGCAGGTTTTTTATCACAAACAAGCCTCCCTTTATTGATACATTAGGAATATCACGCCGCCAGCTTTAAAAAGCATTACGGACCAAATTCAATCACTCCCGAAAACAGCAAAAGAATGATAATGATCCAATAAATAAAGAAAGATGATGAAAGGATTAAAGCGATGATCGGCAGTACATTCTTCTCCGTTTTCTTCAAAATCCCTACGAAAGAAAGTGCGATACCAGCCGCAGTAAGTGCGAATGTAATATAGTCGCCATACAGATGGCCGATATTTGCAATTCGTGTCGGCGTTATAAAAACGATAAAAAAACAAACGATCCCGATAAAAAGTGCAAGATAGCTGATTATGCCGTGTTTCTGCTCATTTACCAAATTACTTGCCATCAAAGTCATCCCCTCTCCTAACCATTAAAAACGATGTTAAAAAATCATTTTTATGTATTCTATCCGTTCCGTTTAACGCATAAAGATAATATACACGATGAAAAAGACGATAGCCACTAGTAATATAAGTGGGACAACACACCCTATCCCTCTATCATTTCTTTGCTCATAATCTTCCATGCTTGCCTTTTTCTCTCCCAGCAATTGAGCATACTCTTCATCATCCGGTAAATAAAATGCTTCGACATGCATATTGCACGCCTCACAAATCCACTCTCCTCCACAGCCGAATTCATCTTCATGGATATACTTTTTTTTCGACTTGTGGCCACATAATGGGCAATATATAACACGGTTTTCGCTTCTATTTATTTCATCCACTAGTAATCATCTTCTTTCCATTCCCACAGCATGAAAATCACTTGATTCCGACTAACTGATCCTAAGTATCCAGCAAATTCTCCGACCCCAATAATAGTTATCCACACCATTATAGGAATTGCCTAACATTTTATTGTTTCGAAGCCATTATCACTGTAACCGTTAAAACCCTGTTTTTAACAATTTTATCTTACTTCCGCCAAAATGTTTCCTAGTAAGTATATTGGAAAAATAACGGAAAGTATTAAAGCACAAATGGAAAGCAACTCTATTCATCTTTTAAATCGATAATAACATTTGTCTATCTGCCATACCAGTTTATATGACAGATAATATTATCTATACTAGTAATAGCACTTTTGCATTAACAAAAATTTTATTATTTATACGTACGTTCAAGTCGATTTTCTTCCTCTACTGTAACGATCGGTCAGATTAAAATATACCCCTTTTTTACATCTGCAAATAAATGCTAAAAATCTCCCTTCGTATACTCTCATACTGCATAATCTCTTCTAATATATAGCAGAGTTTCACTATTAATCTTTCTTCTCACTCGGAAAAATTGTGTACGACCAATTAATAATTGTATCGATTAGATAGATTAACGACCAAATTTGTACAATATTCGTTATCAATTCATTTGTAAATGGTCGTGGTTCTATTAATTCATCCTTATACCAATCTAAGTTCGTTAAAAAGTAAGAAAAAGAATACTGTTCATTTCCGTAATATTGCCAAAATATTACGATAGCAATTGCAAACACAATAGTATGTAGATAAAACCATAACCGAGCTCTTTTTGCGATCACTTTAGGGTCTTTTAAGTGAGCCATAATCTGTCTCTCTTTGTCTGTTAAAAGATCGATTCCCTTCCACTTTCCAATTTTATCTTTTACATAACGATCCATTTTTTTAAAATCACTAATTCCGAATGTTCCAGCATATACAATAAAAATCACGATTACGATCTGAAAAGTTGTAAATTCTCCTGTATGTTTATACACAACGAAAGCAAGGAGAGCCTCTAATATAATTGCTGCAATGAACAGCACTAAAAAAGCATAACTAACGCGAATGTTTGTCAAAAGATAACGGACGACTACAAATAGAAATAAAAATAGTAAAGAACTTATTTCTAATGCAATAAAAATTGCCCAATGATTATCCAATAATAATTGCATGATTACCCCTCTCCTTTCCATTCAACAGATACAATTTCTAATTCCTCACATAACTCCTGCACCAATTGTTTAAATCGTTCCTCTACGAAATATTTTTTCTGTATCGAGGACAAAACACGAAATGATAGTTGATTAATGACACTGTTGTTTTTCGTTCGTCTGTATTCATTCATATAAGTTGTATCAGCTTGTTAAAACAAACTAAAACAGACAGACATAGAACCGTCGTATACTTGAAGTACCACAAACTTTTCCGTTTGAAGTGGCACTCCGTATCCGATCTCATATCATCCCCCACCTAAAGAAGTGGGCTTTCTCGATCGGAAAAATTCTATAATCGCAAAGCCATCCGCTTATCACTATTCCTCTTCATAGTTTTCCATAAAAATATCCCAAGCTCTTTCAAAAAAATCAATCAAATCCTGTTCAATTGGATAAAAACCAACTTTCTGTGATTTTTCTGGAGATTTGCGAACTTCCCATACCTTATCAAAAAAATTTTCATTATCCCCAAATGTTTCAATTGTTTTTTCATGAATCCGACGTATAATACGTTGTATTTCGGGTGCATCAGAACCTTTATCCCTATGTTGCTTTAACTGACCGATCAAAGCGATCCATTCTAATGTATCTGGGTCATTTCGATTCATGTTTGGGAGGAGGTCAAGCAATTCACTTTCTTGTGCATGAAAGTATTGCTCTCTGTACAATTTTCTCTTTTCAGTATCTTGTTTATATAATTGAATTAACTTATTTAAATAGACTAAGTCAATTTTCCCATCTATCGTCAAGCCATTCTTCAATCCTTTTAACGTACTTTCTATTTCCAAAATTTTTTCTTTTTCTTTCATTATATAATTTAACTGGCTCTCTAATCCTTGTGCCCAATCCCAGTCTTCATCTGACAGCATGTCACTTATTTCTTTTAAATTAAAACCTAATGTTTTTAAAAACTGAATCTCCTGTAATTTTTTTAATTCTTTTTCCCCATATAATCGATGTCCTCCTTCTGTCTTTCCGGCAGGAGGTAACAAATTAATTTCATCATAATAACGGAGGGTTCTAACAGAAATTCCAGTCTGTTTCGTTACTTCTTTTATTGAAATCATCTTTTATCAACTCCAACATACTTGTTAACTAGATTATACAAGATTACGTTACGTCACTTTCAAGTATTTTTTGAATTTTTTCAATATCTTCTTTAAGTACCAGTATAACTCAAAAAAATCTCTCATAGAACAAGATTGTAATAGTAAATCATCTTTTTTACCTAATGACTATTCTTTTACTCAAATAAAGACGTTCAATTCCCTTTTGCTCTAATAAATATCAACCCAAAAAAGAAAATTCAAAAAATTCTACACCTCACCCAACTTCCATGATAAAATATGAATAACGAGAACTTTCTCTTTGAGGTGATGCGCCTAATGGAAACGTATACATATTATAAAAATGCTTTAAAAGATATCCCAAAACCTTGTCTATTTTTAGATATAGATATGTTTCGTACCAATATACGAAATATTCTAAGCGCAAGCAACAATAAAAACATCCGCATCGCCAGCAAATCAATCCGCAGTGTGCCGATACTCAAAGAAATCCTTAACGTTTCATCAACTTTTCAAGGAATTATGTGCTATGCCGCTGATGAAGCAATCTATTTAAACGACAATGGGTTAGACGATTTGCTGATAGCTTATCCTGTCTGGAACACCGAGCATTTAAAATCAATTGCAAGTCGAGTCATGAACAAACAGACCATAACCGTGATGGTTGATTCCATTGAACATATCGAGCATCTTGAAATGATTGCTGCAGAAAACAATCATCAGTTCCTCGTCTGCCTGGATATCGATCTCTCAAGCGAATATCTCGGTTTGCATTTTGGCGTCCACCGTTCACCTGTAAAAACTGTTGCTCAAGCTGTTACCCTCATCAATCGGATTAAAGACTCACCATACATGAAACTTGATGGCATCATGGGTTACGAAGCCCAAATTGCTGGTGTAACCGACAATAATCCAAAACAGAAGATGAAAAACAAGGTCGTACGCTTCCTTAAAAACCACTCATCAAGAGCTTTAAAGAAAAAAAGACAGGAGATCATCGACGTCATTGACCAGAAACAAATCGATCTCCGTTTTATCAATGGCGGAGGTACTGGGAGCTTGCACCAGACAGCGAAAGAGAATGTCACAGAAATCACAGTCGGTTCCGGATTTTTCAACTCTCGCCTATTTGATTTTTATAAAGATTATTCCAATCTGCCGGCACTTGCCTACGCTATTGAAATCACTCGGATACCGAAAAAACATATGTATACCTGTGCCGGTGGTGGCTACATTGCCTCCGGGGCAATGGGCGAAGACCGAATGCCTCACATTTACCTGCCGGAAGGAGCATGCCTAACCGCTAATGAAGGTGCAGGGGAAGTCCAGACTCCCATTTATTATGACGGAGACATTCCACTTAAACACGGCGATCCGATTTTTCTTCGTCACAGTAAAGCGGGGGAATTATGCGAGCATTTTCATCATATTCATTTGATAAAAGACGGCAAAATTATAGACACCTATAAAACATATCGAGGTGATTATCGATGTTTCCTTTAAAGAAGAAGAAGAAATGGAATAACTGGTCGGAATCATTTTTAAATGAGCCGCAAAATATCCTTTATCCAAAATGCATTGAGGACATTCGAAATATTATCAACACATGCCGAAGCGAAGGGAAAACAATTCGCGTCATCGGAGCTGGCCATTCGTTCGTTCCTATTGCAGCAACGGAAGGGGTACTTCTGTCTTTGGACAATTTAAGAGGAATCGATCAAATCAACCGCAAGCAAAAACGAGTAACGGTCTGGGCTGGAACGACACTAAAAGATCTCGGACTTCTTTTACACGAACAAGGGTATGCAATGGAAAACCTTGGAGATATCAACTCACAAACAATCGCTGGATCGATTAGTACGGGGACGCATGGATCAGGGATAAACTACGGTAGTCTATCAACACAAATAACTAAACTAACCATCGTCACGGCAGACGGACAGATATTAACTGTATCCGAAAATGAAAACAACCATTTATTTGACGCCGCCCGCTTATCTCTCGGTATGCTTGGAATCATCGTAAAAGTAGAAATCCAAGTCATCGATACGCATCAACTGATTAGCGAAAGCCGCCGTACTTCCACAAGTGAAATATTGCCAAACTTACATACCCTGGTAACCTTCAATCGTCATTTCGAGTTTTTCTGGTTTCCGTACACGGGCACCTGTCAAATTAAAACATTAAATTCACCAAGAGATGAAGGCGTCACAAAACTAAAAGGAAAAAGTAGCTTCAATAACATGGTCCTAGAAAACGGTGCACTTTGGTTATTGTCCGAACTAAGTAAAAACCAGCCAAAAATGAGCAAATTAATTAGTAAGATCATTGCCTGGGGAGTTCCGACTGGAAAAGCAATAGGTAATAGCTTCGACATGTATGCTACTCCACGACTGGTAAAATTCAATGAAATGGAATACAGTGTTCCCGCCGACAAGATGGCGACTGTTCTGCAAGACATTGATTATGTGATCCGAAAAAATAAATTTAAAGTTCACTTTCCGATCGAATGCCGATACGTTCAAGCAGATAATCTATGGTTGAGCCCTTCTTATCAACGAGATTCCGCCTATATCGCCATTCATATGTATAAAGGAATGGAGTACGAAGCATATTTCGCTGCGATTGAAGAAGTGTTCCTCCATTATGAGGGCCGGCCACACTGGGGAAAAATGCATTCACTAACCGCACAAGACTTTCAAGAAATGTATCCAAGATTCAATGATTTCCTACAACTAAGAAAACAGATGGATCCTGAGGAAATACTGCTAAATGGTTATTTAAAAGAATTATTTTGTGAGGATGAATTTTACAAAATTCCTGTCAGTAAGTAGCTTTCTATAATCCGATACAGTATCATTAACTCATGCTAACTGTTCATTTCTTAGATTAGATTTTTCGGTAAATTAACATTCGTATTACGCTGCCGTCTGCCCTTTAATTACTAAGCAAATAAAATAAAGTCCAAACGTATCGATGCTATGATTCTAGTTGTTTTACTCGAGTGATTGTTTATCCACATAACTAAAATTCCAAGCAGTGCAAAAAAATCAACGTCAATATAGTAAACCACTTTTTCCGGTAAAACTCTTTTTTCACTGAACACACCAATAAGTAATGGATTAATATTCTTAAACATTTTAATTTTACACTTTCTAATAAAATTGTAAGCGAGATCAAATATTTTTACTATAAGTGCGTGTTCAAAAAAGAGGATAAAAAGGACCAAGAAGTTCGAGGCGCGCAGCTCCCGTCAGCGGAATGTATGCATTTAAATACATGAGCAAAGACCTGTCACGCAGGAAAAGTGATTTTCTTTTCCAAGGAAACGCTTCTAGCACGCAGAAAAAGTGCTTTCCTTATTCAAGGAGCGGAAAAGCAAGCCAACGAAGAAATTCGCAGTGTCATTTTTACCGGACTTTTTGAACATCCTCTATAACTACAATCGACCATACATATGAAAAGACTTCTGAAGGTATCCGTTCTAAAGGGTGTAAGAAGCAAGTAAAAGAAAAAAATCCTATTGGTAGCCAAAGATCAAATGACCTTCTTTTGTACCTAGAGTAAAAATCGGGGATATATAAGTGCTAATCAAGAAGTAAAAGAAAAGTTCAATATTTGTTTTCTTTTACTTCGGAAATAATCAAATTCCCTATCTAATCACTAGCCAGGTACATTAGTTAATAAATTGCAATAACCAAACCATATTCCGACTAATTAACAACAGATTTACATAACAGAACGAATATAATTTATTGTGACAACTGTTTTTTCTTAAGGTTCTGAAACCCAAATAATGCAATAAAAATTCAAAATCAAATGTAATCATCTGGATTAAGTTCTAATGGACGGATTGAGGAGACCATTCAACAAGCTTATTATTCATAGCTAATGTTTTGCCCTTGCATATTTTTGCATGTAGAATGCCTTTCAAAATGCTGGGGGTGGGAATAGATTCCTATTTATTTTTGCTGTTAGTTTTCAGTGCTTATGGTTTAATCTGTTGTCCAGTCAAAAGTTTTTTTATTCGGCTATGTTTTTCTATCTATTTTATTTTGCTCCTCGGTTATGTATTCATTTTCTTATACAAAGAGATTTAAGGGAATTCGGTATCAAAAACGGTCGCATTAAAAAGTTATCCAGTCATGATATTTCTGTACACCATACCCCTTTCTTGTCCTATCTTCCTATTCTTTCTCTTTTTCTCTAACCTTTTAATTTTTTCTATTTAATGAGAAACAAGTGCGAAAAGCAGCCCAACCATTTCATCCCTCTGAAATTAGAAATATTGTACCTTGAAGAAATGGCAGATTCAGATAATTTAGCCCGATTTTGAAACAAAAAAATCGGCTATTTATTGTCGTCTAATTTTCTTTCAAGCGACTCCACTCTTTTTTCCAAAGAATCTAATTTCTCTTTTATCTCTAGTATGTTATGTAGTTTAGGCTTCATCAATTTGGAAATCTTCAACCTGATCATTTACTTTATTAATAAATAAAAATAATGGAGATAGACCAAAAAATAAATCCCGTAGTAACTCCCCATTAATCGGAAGCAAATCTATCGAAACAATTATTGCTCCAATAAGCATACCTATAAGTAGTGGGTCAATAGTCTTAAACATTTTAATTTTACGTTTTCTAATAAAAATGTAAGCGAGATCAACTAGTTTTACTATAACTACAATCGACCATACATATGAGAAGACTTCTGAAGGTATGCGTTCTAGTGGCTGTAAAAAAAGATTAAAAGTAAGGACTATGATAAATACAATTAATATCCAAAACAATCTAATTCCTGTCAATCTTCTTCACCTCTAATTTGAATATCTGTCTTTCTTATATTTAAATAGTTTCCTTACTCATTCCGCAAAAATATCAGCTAAAATACTGTAAAATTAATTGGTATATAGCTATACATAACCCTAAAATACTCGCTTTCATTTTCGATGGATGGTTCCTTGTGCTATAAAGCAAGTAAAAGAAAACTATTATAAATCCTATTGGTAGCCAAAGTTCAAATGCACCTTCATTTGTACTTAGAGTAAAAATCGGAGCAATATAAGTACTAATCAAAAAGTAAAAGAAAACTGTAAAACGCCGTGTTTCCAATTGCTTGCTCCATCTTGCTAACAGGAAAATAATCACAATTGCGATAATCATAATGTGTAAAGGAGGTAGAACTAGTCCAATGATGTTTGTCACCTTACGATCTGAGATAAGAAAAAACTTTGGCTAATATTAAAAACAAAAAGCATAAACATTTTAAAAGCATCACATACAGATGATTGTGAACATTTGTCTATTGAAGTCACCCGATTCGCAAAAAGTGGTTACGATATTAAATCGAAAAAACTTGTCAAAATAAAGAAGCTTGAATTATGATATGTAAGGACTAACGAAGTCAATTTTTGGAGCGTTTCATTTTACTGTTTTATAATTACTGTTTTATAAAAATCTTAAATGGTAAGCTGCTCAAAGAAATATTATTGATGATTTTAATGATGGGGTTAATTTATAAATATATTCATCTTATTATGTTTATTGGACGAATTGAGAAGACCATTAAACAAGTAAATTAATTCATTACTTATGTTTTACTCTTTAATTTGTTTTTTGCGATGTATTATACATTTAAAAATAGGATGACGGAATCGAAATATGAACAAAAGAAAAGAATTTGAGAGGGCATGTAAACATCCCTCCTCTTAAAAAAGAGCTAAAATCCAGCTGTTTAATTTTTACTATTACATATGACTCTCCCACAATCGATTGCGGAATAAAGTTTAAATCTTATTTTTATCTCCATTATCGGTATATTCACGCACTTGATCTCCCTCTTTTAAAGGATCAATCGTATGCTTGAACCCATATCCTTGGGAAATTGTTACTAATGTCAACAACAAAGTAACTACGGTTAATACTAAACCAACAACAAGTGATGTTACTACCATATTTACTCTCCTTTTGAAAAAGTTTACTTTATAACTTTTAACTTTGAATTCTAATATATTATGTAAATTTAATTACATTTCTTTTATCATTATACCTTAAAATTCAATTATTTTTGTGAAAAGATTTCAAACATTCCAATCTTCTTCTAAATCAGATATCATCACTACACCTGACAACTCCCGATAAAGAATAGGATATTGGCGCTAATTATCATTCTCTCTACTTCCATTATACCGTAATTTACAAATTAGTTATAGACTACTTTTTTGGTAATTCCCATACTATAATGTTATACACAGATTTAAAAATAAGGGGTGTATCAGTATGACTGACAATAAAGACGTGTTGGATAATGGTCCTTTTTTCCATGGTACGAAAGCTGAACTAAAAATTGGTGATTTATTAGAAGCTCAACACTTATCAAATTACCAAGATAAAAAATCTAACTATATATATTTTACTGCCACCTTAGATGCTGCTAAATGGGGTGCTGAATTAGCAAGATCTAAATCAAAAGAAAGAATTTATATTGTTGAACCATTAGGAGATTTTGAAAATGACCCAAACGTAACCGACAAAAGATTCCCCGGAAACCCAACACGTTCTTACAGATCTAAATCTCCTTTAAAAATAATAGATGAATTAGGCTCATGGGAAAGACATTCCGATGAAGAAATAAATCAGATGCTTACATCTTTAAAAAAATTACGTGAACAAGGAAAAGCTGTCATATACGATTAATTTTGATGGACCTACAAAATCTACGAACGACAATCGGGTGCTTTTTAATGTTGTTAAAGTGCTCGTTCATGGCAATATAACTTCTATTAGTCGACTAAGTTGATAAAGCGAATTTATGATATACGTGATTCTCTACTCACCTTACAAACCAACCTCATCAAAGCATTGTGTAATGGAGGGAAAATTGTAAATATAACATCCATTGTCTTCCGCATTGGCATCGGACATATGATAGTGATAGGTTTATTTTTATGAACTCCATTAAGGGTAATTTTTGCAAGTTGTTGGGGAGACATCATCTTTTGTTTTTTCAATTGTTTAGCCATCATTGACTTATCTTTATTGATCGCTTTTGCCTCATCAAAAATTGGGGTATCAACGAATGTTGGGCAAAGCGTACTCACGTTAACACCAAATTCTTCGGCTTCGTAATGAAGAGAGGTTGTTAAACCAACAACTGCATGCTTTGTAGTTGAGTAAGCTGTAGATACAGGAGAGGGACCAATACCCGCAGCTGATGATGTGTTTACTATATGCCCGAAACCTTGTTTCTTCATTATTTTATAACCAATTTCTGTTCCATAAATGATTCCCCATAAATTAATATCCATGATTTCTTTCTAGTCATCTATTTTTGTATCGTACATTTCACCGTACATCGCAATCCCAGCATTGTTAAATAGATAATCTAACCTGCCGAATTCCTTATAAATTCCTTTAAAAACACCTTCTAAAGAATTGTATTCGGTTACATCGAGATAGACAAATCGAGATGTTATGGCTTCCTTATTGAGTTCAGCTTCCAATGTCTGACCACTGCGTTCATTAATATCTGAGATAATCACATAGACATCGTTAGCAGCTAATTCTTTACAGATTGCTTTGCCAATACCTGATGCACCTCCAGTTAACCTTGCCAGACAAAAGTTTGTCAAGCTACCGCTGTTGATAGTCCTCATAGACGACGGGCACACCAACCCGCTTTTCTAGTCTAGTCTTCGCTTTCTTTCAGTTTTTCTTCAACAAAACTTCTTAACTCCTTAGCAAACTCCTGAAAGTTATCTGGTGTAAGTTTTTCTACATTCGTCCCTTCACCCGAATACTTTTCAACCGTCCCGTCTGCAAACTGTAACCATAACCGCCAACTGTATCCATCTTCATATGAATCAGGATCTTCAAACGTATAATCTGTCTTCCAGCTTTGCACATCATACGTTTCCAAAATTTCTAGCACTTGCTCAGTCTGATTAATTTTTACAACTTCATCATAAGTACTAAATCGAACGAAACTAAGCGAAGGGTTTACATAGATTTCATCGGTTTCAATATTAATAGCAATCGGTTCGAATGGATCATCAAAGGTCCATTCACTAAAATAAATCTTAATCACTTCATCTATTGAATGCTTTTCCGTTGCCTCCGGAGTTCTCCCAAAATTTTCAAAGTCAAAAATATCTATTTCACTCACGTTTTCCTTCGCCTTTTCATTTTCATTTTGTCCATTCAAATTTCCTGTATTTGTAGTTTCATTCTCTTCTTGGTCCTTAAATGTTTGGCAACCAAGTAAAAACAAACAAGCATAAAAAATTAAAAAATAGTTTCGTAATTGTTTCATTCGTTTCCACCTTCATTAATAGTTTCAAACATCTCGTTCATATGAATACTAGAACTTCTTGTACGCAGCGCGAAAAGGCCAGGCGCATTTATGAATGACATTCCTTTAACCGTATCTTCCGTAGATTCTTTAAAAAATGTGGTTCAGTAACAATTAATGGGTAACATAA
>NZ_JAXHDD010000014.1:0-85834 GCF_037072025.1 Pseudogracilibacillus sp. SO30301A
CCTGAACGTTCAACTCCCCATTGATTGGAATGGATGAAATCAGTTTGGCTAAGGGGAAAGGAAAATACCGACTCGTCATGTATGATCTCTCCATTCCGTGGCGTCCGCAATTGTTTCTGATGCATGAAAGCAGGCGCAAAGATGAAGTCATTAAGCTACTTCAGGAATTACCCCAACCAGAACACGTGCTGGCGGTTGCAATCGATATGTGGAGAGGTTATAAAACCGCAGTCCAAGCGGTACCTCCTGAGACCATTGTAGTTATTGATGCGTTCCATGTTATTCAGGCATCTACAAAAGCTTTAAGCGATGTTCGAAAAGATGTTCAGAAATCGTTAAGCAAGGAACAGCGGGATGCCTTGAAAAAAGACAAGGAGCTCCTTGCCGAATCGCCTGAAGAGTTAACAGAAGAGCAACAGGAGAGCTTGAAACATTGGGAAGAGGCATCTCCGGAACTGGCACAATCCATCTTCCTTCATCAAAAACTTCGCGCTTTATATCGTTGCGACGATTTGGAAGAAGCACTGGAACTTTTGGTTGAATGGGAAGAGAAGGTCCTGGCTTTTTCCCTGGAACCGTTCCAGGAATTGCTGAAAACGATCTGGAATTGGTTGCCCGAAATCCTTAATCGCTTTATCCATCGCATATCTAACGCCAAAACGGAAGGGAAAAACAACCAGGTTCGGACGATGAATCAACAAGGTTTTGGTTATTCCATCAAATCGATCCAGGCACGGATGCGGATGAAGGAAGAAAAGAATGCCCAACTCAAATGGAGGAAATACCAAGACTGTTATTGAGAAACGTTTAAAACAAAATGGACAACAAATGGCTTGTTAAATTTTTTTCGACAAACATTCAGCCTATTATTATAAACTTTTAATGTCGACTATTGTCGATAATCCCGTGATTTGTTACTGAAACAAATTTTTTATAGTTAAAATAAAAAGCAGCGGTTTAAAATCCGCCACTTCTTAAATCTTGCTATTAAAATATGTTTGATCACATTCTAACTGTTTTTTTAATATTTCTCTCCAGAATTTCTTTCGTATTCCTTGCGCCCCATTGATATCTTTATATGTTTATAACTTCCATCTTCCCGCATTTTTCTATAAAAGTAGTGATCAGTTTTTTTATACAGTTCCCAGCCGTCACGTCGCAAAACCTTTTATGTTCTATATAAATGGAATTTAATAATTAAAACTTAGTACACAACCTACGAACTATGGTATCAGGACACTTGCTGATTTCTAAAATAAAGGACTGTACGGCTTCACGGATCTCATCAACAGATTTATAGAATACATTATAAATTACTGATTTTTTTAACCAGCCCCATAATCCTTCGATTAAATTCAGTTCCGGACTATACGGCGGAAGAAACATTAACTCCAATTGTTTGGAGTGTGCCTGTAAGAAGGGTTTAATTAGATTCGCGTGATGAATTCTTGCGTTAGCAAGAACCATAAGTATTTTTTCATCTGGATAGCGGTTGACTACTTGCTCTAAAAAATATAGAAATTCTTTTGCGTCATACCGTTCTCTTTCAATACAAAAGATGTCGCCAGTTTCGTAATCCAATGTACCAATTAATTTGACATCATGATGCTTGCCATATGTTGGTATCTTTTTTTGTTGCCCTTTTGGAAACTAGGTCTTAGCAATGGCTTGATAATCTCTAATCATGGATTCATCCTGGAACAATTCGATCTATCTCGCCACCCTTCATTTTTTTAGCAGTTTCAAATTCTTTTTTGAATGCTTCCTGTTTTTCAGCATCGGCTTTTGCCAAAGTATATGTTGGCCTTGTATAAATTAATCCTAAACGGTGCAGCAACGCTCGCACACCTCGATCTGAAAATGTGACATCATATGTCTGCTCGATCCAATCACGAATTAAAAAAGAGGTTCAGTTCTTTTCAGCAGGAAAATCAAAATCAACTGGCTTTTTTCAACTATTGTCTCGTAGACTTCTTGCTCCTGCTCCTGTTAGAAGGCGAGGACGACTTGGGGATACACCAGGAATTAATCCTGCCAAACCATTTGAATTATATGCGTTTACGTAATTATATATTGTTTTCTCGCTACATCCTATGAAATCAGCAATTTCGGATATCGACTATTCTTTCAAATACTTTAAAATTGCTTGATATCGTTTAAATAAACGAAAATCTTTTGTATCTCCCATCGCTCTTTTAACAGCTTGAATTTCAAGGTTCAGATTGTCATATGAATAATTTTTTTTCACTTTGTCCGCCTCCATAGGTAAAGAATCTATTACCTATATTAATTAGACAAAAGTTCTTGAAATCCTTTTTTACCATTTATATATATATTTACACGATTTTTTGCAAGCCCAGATATATAACCTCTCCCATGTAATAGGGAGAGGTCCAATAATGACTGCAACGTATAAAATAAAAAATCTAAATATCCTAATGACTGAAAGGGGGGCATAATTAGGATAGTATTTTTTAAAATTGCAGCCGGAATTATGCTAATTTAGTTGTCCTTCTTTATTGTCTTTATCAACTGTGACATGTCTGAAAGAAGACCCTTCTATATTTGTATCAAATGCCAAGCCGAAGCCAACAACATATCTTCCGCTTACCGGAGACAATTTGAAAATCGTAAAATCAAGTTTGCGCAACATACCCATGAGGGACGGATTGAATTGTTCATCAAATGCGACAAAGATATCCTCATTATCCACTACTGCCTTAGGCTCGCAACGAAAACGAATTCTTTCGGTTGCAAAAGGATTCATTGTTTCTGCTTCATCTGCAAGTAACATGACGTCAACTTGCTCGTTATTTACTAGATAGTTATGGTGCTCAGCTACTTCACTAATATAAATATAGAAAGCATTATCCTTTAATATAAAA
Source organism: Pseudogracilibacillus sp. SO30301A (assembly GCF_037072025.1). Taxonomy (NCBI): domain Bacteria; kingdom Bacillati; phylum Bacillota; class Bacilli; order Caryophanales; family Bacillaceae; genus Pseudogracilibacillus; species Pseudogracilibacillus sp. SO30301A. The sequence continues at coordinate 2,886 of NZ_JAXHDD010000014.1, forward strand.
GGTGCACAGCTGATGAAGGGATTTCCTTGCCTATCCTTCATACTGATAACAGCGGTATGCTTTTTATTTAAAAATACTTTATACATTTTTTTATATTTCTCTACATCAATTTTCTTTGCCATATTGTATTTCTCTCCTTTTTTCATTGCGTAGTTGTTTACACGTGCAAACTAAATGGATACGTGGTTTCAATTCATTTGGTGCTCGCTCAATTTCAGATTCCATTTCGTACACATTACGAATCATATTTTTCGTTAAGACTTCTTTCGGTGTTCCGATTATTCTTTTTTTACCTTTATTCATGACTAAAATCCGATCACTGTATTTTGATGCTTGATTTAAATCGTGCAACACCATCACAACTGTCATTCCCATCTCTTTGTTTAGTTCTTTTACAAGTTCTAGCACTTCATGTTGATGGGAAATATCAAGAAAAGTGGTCGGTTCATCAAGAAAGAGGATTTTTGGATGTTGTGCTAAAGCCATAGCAATCCAAGCTCTTTGAGATTCTCCACCAGATAATGTAGCAATTCGTCGTTCTTTTAATTTAGCTATATTTGTTTTCTCCATCGCCCATCTAATAATCTCATAATCTTCTTTATTCAGTTTTTGAAACATTTTTTTATGTGGATATCGTCCATATGAAACAAGCTCCTTTACCGTCATATCATTTGGTGCTGTGTTTTTTTGGCTTAACATACATAGTTGTAATGCTATTTGCTTGGTGGAAAGTTTTCCTATATTATCGTTATTTAACGTGATTTTGCCTTGCGACAGAGGAATATATTTGCAAATTCCTTTTAACAGGGTTGATTTACCAGAACCGTTCGGGCCGATAATGGATAGTATTTCTTCTTTTTTTACTTCAAATGACATGCTATCAATAATTCTTTTTTGTTCCATATCTATAGAAACGGATTGAAGACTAAGCATCAAATTATTCTTCCTCTCATTAAATATAAAAAAATACGGACCGCCGATCACTGCCATAAAGATTCCAGCAGGTATATCAAGAGGTGCAAATACTGTTCTTCCTACTGTATCAGCGATTAATAATGTGAGTGCTCCAAGTCCCATACTGACCGGGATCAAGTATTTATAATTTGAGCCGACTAACAATCGACCCATATGTGGGACAATTAATCCGACAAAACCTATGACACCAACAATTGCAACAGAAATCGCTGTCAGAAAAACGGCAATTAATGATAGAATGATCCGAATAGCATTTACATTTTCACCTAAATTGGATGCTGTCTCATCGCCAAGCCTAATAATATTTGTTTTTCGGATAAATAAGACAACGAATATCCAGCCAATAATAGAGTAGGGGAGTAATGGCCAAAGGGAATCCATACCTTTGGCTGCTAAGCTTCCATTTAACCATTGTAGTGCTGACGGTAGCCGATCACTGTATATAATTGTTAAAAATCCAATCACTCCACCACAAATTGCATTGATCGCCACCCCGGCAAGTATAATTCGAATCGGGGTTAGGTTGCCATTTTGCCAAGCTAGAATGTACACTCCAATTGCGGCGATAATACCACCGAAAAATGCTGCGATAGGTACAAGAGCCGTATGTTCCGGCATGACAAGCATAATGAATAATACAAACATCGCAGCACCTGTTGTCACACCGGTTAAACCTGGATCAGCTAATGGATTTCCCATAACTGCCTGAAGCAATGCACCTGCTAATGCAATATTTGTCCCTATAATCAAGGCGACTAAAACTCTCGGTAATCGGACATCAAATATGATCGTGTGATTCACATCATCCATGTTTAAGAATAAACTTGAGATAACCTCTTTTAAAGGGATATACACACTGCCAACTGCAATAGCTAATAGTAATGAAAAGAATAAAAGAATATAAATTAGTAAAATAGTCGTTCTTTTTGTGAACTTCTTGTTATTCATTTGTTTCGGCCACTTCTAAAAATTCAGTTATTCCAGTAAGTGCGGTTTCCATATTTTTAATCGACGATACACCATACACGTCATAATCTAAGAATTGAATAGCATCGTTTTCATATGCAACTAAGCTTTTCCATGCTTCGTTTTTATCTATTTCATTCAAGAATTCTTTTTTAATATCTTCGGCATCTCCATACGCTAAAACAAATATCACATCAGGATTTGCTTGGATAATATTTTCCATATTTATAGCTGCATAGGTTTCTTCTGATTTGAATTCAGTTTCTGCAACATTCTCAATATTTGTTCTTTTTAAGATACTGCCTAAGTATGTATTATTGTTCATGACCATAAATGAATCAGACGTGCCAATTAAGAGAAGTGCTTTTTGCTTCTCAAGGGAAGCCCCTTCTTCGATCAGAGTATTTTCCCATAATAAGATATCTTCTAGCATGGCATTCATATTATCTTTTTTATCAAAATATGTACCCAATACTTTAATCGCCATTTTTATGTCATCAAAATTATCAGTTCCCAAATAAGATGTGTCAAGGGCGATATTTTTTAAATGTTCATCAAGTGATTCTTTAACAGATGCAGATCCTATGAAAAAGTCAGCATCCAAACTTGTAATCACTTCAATATCTGGTGTCATGCTCGTACCTATTTCAGGAATATCATTAAATTTTTCAGGCAATTCATATGGTGAAGTAGGAATACCAACAGGTGTAATATCTAATTCATATAATATTTCCGAAATTGGTACAGATGACGTGATAATTTTTTCTTTCATTTCATCAGGAAAAGTGCCAAGAGCCTCTTTGAATTCCTCCTCATTAATTCCGTCATTTTCAAGAGTTAACGCTTCCGATTCCTCTGTCTGATTTTCCTCTGGCGAACTTGTAGACGCTGTTTCTTCAGATTGAAGTTCTTCCTTGTTCTTCTCACTACAACCCAACAGAACGAGGCTAATGACTAAAAAAATAGCAAGTAATTTATAAGATCTCATATTGCTCCTCCTCTATAATTGATAATAATTATCATTATCAATTAATGATGATATATGATCTACTTGAAAGTGTCAATAGTAATGGCAATAACCCCCAAAAAAAATTAGATTTGACCATTGGTACCTCACCTCTCCATTGACAACAAAAATTGAATTGATTATTATGTATGAGTAAACATTTGTTTACCTTGGGCAAAATAGTTTTAATAGAATAATAAATTGCCTTTGACCAAAGTGGTGCATAGAGATATAAGGGGGATGTGGATGAATCATCGATCACTTTTCAAACGTCAGTTACTAATTTTATCAATACTTTTGATAACCTTAGTCTTTACTATCATAGTAGCGATCTCGATCGGTCCAATTACAATTCCCTTTAAACAAACAACATTGTCTTGATGAACAAGATTCACATTCCCATACAAGCGACGTATTCGGAACAAGCGTGGACAGTGATCACCGAAGTTCGGCTACCTCGAGTGCTTGTAGCTGCGTTGGTGGGGGGAGCTTTATCTATCTGCGGAGTTGCGATGCAAGGGTTGTTTCGAAATCCTCTTGTCGAGCCTGGATTTATCGGTGTTTCAAGTGGAGCTGCTCTCGGTGCTGTTTGTGCCATTTTTTTCGGCTGGTCTGCAGTAAGTCCTTGGTTTCTTCCAAGTGCTGCTTTTGTTGGGGCGATTGTTTCTTTAGGGGTTACTTTATTGGTTTGGAAGGTTAGTAGAAAAAATAGTGTTGTCATACTTCTATTATTAGGTATAGGGATGAATGCATTTTTCTCTGCATTTATGAATGTCATTATTGCGGCTTCAAGAAATGAACAAGAGTTAAGAAGTATCGTTTATTGGTTGCAAGGTGGTCTAGAAGCGAGAACATGGGAGCATGTGTGGATCATTGTATTTCCAATTGTTGCAGGTGCCGTTGTTTTGATGATATTTGGGAGAGAATTGAATGTACTGTTACTTGGGGAAGAACATGCGAAAACATCTGGTATCAATATTCGGTTAACGAGAAATTTTATCTTGCTATTAACTGCACTAATGACTGGTTCCGCTGTAGCAGTTAGTGGAGTGATCGGTTTTGTCGGATTAGTCGTTCCGCATATGTTGCGACTTGTCCTTGGTCCAGATCATCAATTGTTATTACCTGCAAGCGTTTTTGGCGGAGCAATTTTTCTTATTTTAGCTGATTTAGTTTCACGAATGCTCCTGGAACCAATTACATTACAAGTTGGTGTTGTTTGTTCAATTATTGGTGCCCCAATTTTTATCTTTTTACTATTACGTTCGAACCAAGGGGTGAGCGCATGAATGTGATGAAAATAGAAAATCTTCATGTTTCTATCAAACAAAATCTGATTTTACATAGTATTCAATTTCACGTTAAACAAGGTGAAATAATAGGCTTAATCGGTCCGAATGGAAGTGGAAAATCAACATTATTAAAAACCATTGCAACGATATATCCGATAACGAATGGCACTATTTGCATTTTTGACCAGAACATAAAATCGTATCGTCAAAGGGAGTTAGCTAAACTATTGAGCTATGTACCACAAGATACGTTTATTGATTTCGACTTTAAGGCAAAAGAAGTTGTTTATATGGGCCGACATGTGCATCGTTCTCGATTTGAAACGAGGATGGAGGAGGATTTTTTTGCTGTAAAAAATGCGATGATGCAAACGAATACGTGGCATTTAGCGGAAAACTCTATTTTACGTTTATCTGGTGGTCAACGTCAACTTGTATTACTTGCGAAGGCATTGGCGCAAGATACGCCTTTGCTCATACTTGATGAACCTATTTCTGCGTTAGATATTTATTTTCAGCTTCAGGTTTTATCTTTATTGAAGCGTCTAAGTGAAAAAGGAAAAACAATTATGATGGTATTGCACGATTTAAATTTAGCTGCCCGTTATTGTACGAAGCTTATATTACTCAAAAAAGGGGAAGTGACATTATTTGGTACTCCAGAAGAAGTGCTCCAGGAGGATACTTTACAACAAACATATGGTGTACATACAAAAGTTCGAAAGGATGATATAACAAACTCCATGACAGTAACACCATTCATTCATAGAAAGGGGAAGGGATTATGGGAATAAAAAGAAGGTGGATCCTTTGTTTATTAGGGATCTTATTAGTAGTAGCCGGTTGTACAGAGGAAGGAAATTCGGAAGCCGTCGATAAAGATAGTGAAATTAAGGCAAAGAGAGAAGATAGGGATGAAACTAATTTTCCTGTTACGGTAGAAGTGGATGGGAAAAAGATAACAATTGAAGAAAAACCAGAAAATATAATCCCAATGTCACTCGACGTTGCAGAAATCGTTTTGGAGCTTACAGAGACGGAAATTATTGCGGCAATTACTCAAGGGATTGATGATGAATATTTGTCAACACAGTCAGAAAAGGCTAAGGACATTCCGAGCCGAATTGCTTCTGCTGTCAATATTGACCCGGAAGAGATATTGTCTTACGATGCAGATCTATTATTATTAACGAAACTGCATGGACAGGAAGAAGATGCGGACACTATTTTAAGTCAAGTGGATGTGCCAATCATTTCTTTTTCAACGATGGAAACAGTAGAAGATTTGCTTACGAATATCTCAATAATCGGTAAAGCAATTGGAGAGGAAGGTAAGGCTGAAGCACTTGTTGCACAAATGGAAGAAGAAATTGCATCAATTCAACAAAGCATTCCAGAAAAAACGGATCCGCCAAGTGTACTTGTTTTATCTGAAGTTGGACCAGGTACAGGACTATTTATGATGGGACCGGGAAATATTTCATATGACTTAATACAACTTGCAGGTGCAACGCCAGCAGTTGATTCCATTGGTCTGGATCATAGTGCTAAAGCATCGGTTGAACAAGTGATGAAGATGGATCCCGACTATATATTTTTACTTGACTTTCAAGGAAATGGTGAAGAAGCTCATGAGGAATTGATGAATAGTCCGGGGTGGGATTCATTACAAGCCGTGCAAAATAAGAATCTTAAGGTCTTGGAAGTGAAATATTTAATGAATCCAAATACACAAGTGATTGAAGGATTACGACTTATGGTAGACTGGATTTATGAAGAAAAGGAGTAATGCAATGAATGGGTTAATGATATTTAGTTACGGAACGATTCGTTCGATGGATGATATTACTGCTTTTTATGATCATGTAACATATGGAAATGCATCGAAAGAAATGGTGGAAAAAGGGTATCATTTATTCCGATCTATTGGGACATGTGATCCGTTGGCCTCTACTACAAATCGGATTGGACGCTCTCTTTGTCGCAGGCTAAAACAAGATACGAAGGAAGAGTGGAAATACTATATTGCAAATAAGCATACATATCCATTTGTAGAAGATGCTGTTGAACAATGTGTAAAGGATGGGAATCGCAAGCTATATACAGTCTCCCTAACTCCGTTGTATTCAAAAACAGGAACGCATGTTTATGGAAAAATGGTTGTAAAAGCGATAAATAAACATGGAAAGGACCGGGTATCCGTAACAAATATCCCGGTTCTTTATACTAATGAATCACTTATTCATCTTCTAGCTGATCGTCTAAACGATGCGATAGATTGGCTGCCGAAAAACATAAAAGGGGATGCGGAAATCGTTTTTACTTCTCATAGTATGCCAGGTGATCGTACAACGCAGAAGGACTTTATTCGCCAATATAAAAATATGGCCAGTGAAATAATCAAGAGAGTTCCGTATCAATCGTATCGCCTTGCTTATCGTAGTGCTAGTCCTGGTGAGGCGTGGCTTAAGCCAGATATTTTAGATGTAATCAGAAGTTTAGCAAAAGAAGGAAAGAAGGCGGTTGTTGTTTGTGAGCTTTTATCGATTATAAAAAATGCAGAAGCAATACAAGAAGTTGGTCGTGATGGCATGCGTCTTGCTCATTTGTTAGGGATGGAATTTGTTCAAACAGAATATTTAAATGACAGTGATGATTTTATGAATGTGCTAACGAATCATGTATTAGAGGAAATAAGACAGCCCTCGTAATAACGAGGGTTGTTTACTATGTTATTATCTATATTTTATTGGAAGTTTTTATGTTTAATTTTCCTCCAACATCCGTCTCAACTTTTCATCATCTTGCGCTTTCCTCTGTATCGACTGTTTATAACCTTTCACCGCATCAGTAGCGCCCCTACCTATTTCCATCATCTCTTTAATCGACTTAAAATCGGTCACTACAGCGACATCGTGTTCTATCAATGATGCAGCCTGATCTTCTTGACTGAAATAACCCAGATCAGCTACCAGGTAGTCTTACCTTTACATCGCCAATTTGATTGAGCTTTTCAACCAGTGGTAAAAGCACATCAATGTCAGCAGTATCTGGCGGAAGAATAATCGATAGTAGAACAATAGGTCCCGATGGCTTAGGACAAGTAATAGAATGCTTGCGATATATAATAAAGAACTTATTCTGATTGGCTTTATTCCGTTGTACACCAACTTTTGCATCAGGATCAGAATATGTTTTTTCACAATCACAGGTTTCCTTGTCCTCGCAATTCAGCGTTTCTTTTTATAGCCATTCACATGTGCATATACTGGTCTAGAGTCGATACCAGATAAGGTCGGTTGTAGAAAATTGTCTACTTTTAATGCCTGGCGTATAAGATCAAACTAGATCTCATAAAACAGTTCCGGTGTCACATACTTCCGAAAATGACTAAAGACTACTATATACAGGGAGATCATTTATATTTGGTGTGCCGATGAAATTACGCCATGCCTGATTTTTAGGTTGTTTTAATTACCTGCATAGTTCTCGAAAAGACGAAATTTCCGGCAGTGTAAAGTATAGATAATGCATCCTGAAATATGTCCTTGGATCAACAGGAGGACGACCGCCATCCTTATATAGTGGTTTTATTTTTTCGATGACAATAGAATCATCGACATGATCAATGTAATCTATTAGTTCCGGATCGAAGCCGAGTGTGTTATAACAGTGAAAAGGAATTAGTTCCAATTGTAATTCCATGATAATGCACCTCGCAAATTGGTTATTTTGTTTGTTGTGTCTCCATTTACCATATTTGGCTATAGGTGCATTTTTATTTTGTAGAAAAAATAGTGGCTTTTTGAACACGCTCCAATAGTGATTTATTATCATCAGCCAAGATTGAAAGATTTATGACGGTGAAAGGATTGGAATAAACATTGAAGAAGATGTTAAAGGCTGATGAAGGGTTGAGTCGGTAATTTGAGTGAAAATAGCAGCTTAGAAAATGTATAAAATCTTACGCTGAAAATAAGTCTAAAAATAAACACAGTAACTAGAAATGTGACGGCAGGCAGGAATCTACGAGTTATTTTGAAACATTTTTATAAGAAACCTATCATGAACTATATTAGTAAACAATTGTTATTTCAATTGTCAAGAATTATGCTATAATTGCAAATAGAATAGTAAAAGTCGCTAAAACATTTATGGGAGCACACTGTTTTGTTAATGTTCCTTATTTATGTATTGCTCATGAAAAACAGGTATATTATGTGGTGCCCCCTGGTCCAACCTTTCTAATTATCCCCAAAGGAAGTGATAACTTGACTAGTACGATAGTTAAAGAAGATGTTTCACGCTATTCCCTTTCGACGCATAAGAAAATTGAACATCCCCATGATAAGTTCTTCAAAGAAACATTCAGTCATGTGGAGGTAACTAAAAGTTTTTTGCTTCATTATTTGCCACCAGATGTAACGGAAATCTTAGATATAGCCACATTAAAACCTGAAAAAGATAGTTTTATTAATAAGGAGCTAGAGGAAGGCTTTTCTGATCTACTTTTTAGTGCAGACATAGATGGTCGGAAAGGGTATATTTACTTTTTATTTGAACATAAAAGCTACCCAGATAAAACTGTTGTCTTTCAATTGCTAAAATATATGACGAAAATCTGGAGTACAAAGATGAAAAAGGAGAAAATGGATCAGGTACCACTGGTCATTCCCCTTTTGATCTATCATGGTTTAACACCGTGGAATAGAGAAAAAACGCTCGGTGGAATGATATCAGGATATGGATATTTTCCCCCGGGTATTCGAAAATTTGTCCCAGAATATGCATATTTGGTATATGATATAACGAACTATAAGGATGAAGAAATAAAAGGCGAGGCTCGTGTCCAAATATTATTTATGATGTTTCGAGATGTACAAAAGGCAAAGAACGTTCAAGAATTGCTGAAGACTATTGATAAGGCGATTATGTATTTGCAGGAATTAGAAGATAAGCAGACGGGTGTGGAGTATTTCGAAACGTTCATGCGCTATATATTTAGCGCAGCAAAGAATTTAACACGGGAAGATACTGATGAAATTGTGGAGAAAGTTGAAACCACCTATCCGGAAGGGAGCGAACTTGTGATGACATTAGCTGAAAGCTGGCGAGAAGAAGGCGTTAAGGTAGGCATTAAGGAAGGTATCAAGGAAGGCAAGATATCCGTAGTTAAAAATGCTTTAAAAGAAGGTATGGAATTGCATTTAATTGAAAAGCTGACAGGATTATCGAGGAAGGAAATAGAGAAAATTGCGGAGGAAATGGAGAAGTAATTTCCTTTTGAGGGGGCATCTGATCTAAATAAGATTTTGACGTTTTTTTAATCTTATGATGTGGTTAGGCAACGAGATACTAGAGATGCTTTTAAGACGCATTATAGCTGTACAAAGATGGATAAGTTGATAAAACGTTTAAAGAATCGAACAAAATAACGCTTATAGAAATCCCCTCAGTGATAAAGCTGAAAATTAATCACTGAGGAGATTTTTATTTTTTTAGCAGATAAGTATAATTCCTTTCCTACTACTCACTGGAAAAGTGCACGGTCTGGGAGTCCCTTGCGTCCGGATTAGTACTTACTATTAAGAATGGTTTGTGCAAAGGATAGTGTTAAAAGGAGACGTGCCGAGCTCAGTTCATTTCCCAAGCGGCTGGAGCCACTATCTCTGGTCTAAGTCTCGGAGGTGCAAACGAACCTACCTGCATGATGTTCGATCCTTTAGCTGGTAAAGAAAAAAACTTCACCCTCTGCACAGGCTTTATACCATCACCCCTTATGTGGCTTTGAAATAAAAGTCGTACCGTTTATAAAAAAATTGCACCGTTTTGCCCCTTTGGATATTTTGTCTAAAGGGGTGTTTCATTGTAAAAAGAACTTACTTAATTAAGTGTTTCAGTGTAAACTGAATTTATAGAAAATATTAAATGATAAAAATGGGACAGATGCCTAAATAAAAAGGTGCTTAAAGGAGATATGTAATGGATTCAAGTAAAGTACGTGGTTCTCTTGTTGTTTTTGCTCTTGCATTTAGAACTATACTTTTTATCTTGTTTGCATTTATATTTACTACCTATTTTTCAATCCAAGAAGTTCAAAATCCTTGGGATGAAGCTATAAATTGGTGGGTATATCAAGCAATATTTGCAAGCATTATCACATTTGCCATTTTAATTTGGTTGTTAAAGCGAGAGGGAATTAAGTATCTACAATTTATTGATTTAAGAAGGAGCGATGGTGGAAGGATATAGGACTTGCACTATAATATGGTGTCCTTGGGCTTGTTGTTGGAGGGATTGGTATTTACGGAATGGGCTTTATCTTTTATGGAGGGTTATCTCCTGAAACGCTGTTCCAGCCTTTGCCTATTTGGGCAGTTACAATTGCATTATTTCTAATGCCTATATCAATTGCCGCTGTTGAAACGCCTCTTTATATTGGATATTCTCTTCCAAGATTACAACTATTATTGAATAGAGATAAACCACCAGTTCACACTGGTGGTTTTGATTAGCAGATAAGTGTAAATCTAATAAGGAATAATTTGACGGAACTCTTGTTCCCTTCGTTATTTTATGATACTATAGAATTAACAAAAGTCGCAACGCATATTTTAATTTGGGGTGTGGTATAATGAGGGTGCTGGAAAAAGTGAGGTATAGTTTTAATGAGAGTAGTCCGAATATTCATTTAGTTGGAGGGGTCTCGGAGCTATACGAATCATGATTTGTTGTTTAAACAGTTAATTCGTTATTTTTTTAAGGATTTTATGGAAGCTTTTTTTCCGTATATTTATGAACAAATTGATGTAGAATCGGTAAGCTCCCTATCTGGAGAAGTTTTTACGGATGTTATTAAAGGCAGTTCGAGAAGACTTGATATTGTCGTTGAAACAAAACTAAAGGATACAGGAGCGATCATTATTATACATATTGAACCGCAAAGCTCTGTTCAGCAGGATTTTCACAGGCGGATGTTTCAATATTATAGTTTCCTGTATAATGAATATCAAAAGCCGATTATTCCAATTGTGGTGTTTAGTTATGAAGAGAATTGGGAAAAAAATGATTTTAGTATCAACGTTTTGGACACAACCTATTTATATTTTCGTTATCATACCTTACATTTGAAGAAGATGAATTGGCGAGAATATCTGAGAAAAGATAATCCTGTTGTGGCAGCACTACTTAGTAAAATGGGGTTTAAAGATGAAGAGCGTGTGCAAGTGAAGGTAGAGTTTATGCGAATGCTTTGGCGTTTGCAATTGAACGAAGCTGATCAGCGCTTAATATATGGTTTTTTCGAAGCATATTTAACATTAACGGAGGAAGAGGAGGAGAGATTTGTGAAGTTGGTAAGGGAATTTGATGAGGCAGAGGAAATATTTAATCTTCCTATTTCTTATGAAGAAAAGGGGAGAGAGAAAGGACGTAGAGAAGGTTTAAAGGAAGGTCTCGAAAAAGGTAGGAAAGAAGTTGCACTGGAAATGTTAAAAGAAGAGGTCTCCATAGAAATTATTAAAAGAACGACCAAGTTAACGATGGAAGAAATAGAAAAATTGAGAAAACAACTATAATCTAAAAGCTAATATCAAGAGAGCGGATAAAAAGGTTAGACGTCATTGAAAGCCTGGTGGAGAGATAGGCTCTACTAGGCATTTTTTAGAGAAGTATTAAAGGGAGTAGTGCGTGCAATTAGTGCTTATTTCTTTCAAAAAGTATTTTTAAAAAAGGAAAAATCACCAAAAAAGTTATTTTGATATCTATCAACATTATCCTGCATTTCGAACTGTGGATAACTCCACCCACAGGCCTTTTCAGGTTGAATTCTAAAAATCAATCTTATTTTTCTCATAATTTATAATTTGTCCCTAAAAAAGCATATACTTTCCTCCTCCCCAATAGTGGGAAAAATTCAAAAAATATTCAATTGTGGATAATTACTCTAGTTGACGCATTCGTTCTACCATTTTCAACCAATTTGGATATCGGATAAATGTACTACTTAACTTTAGTTTCCATTTCCTCGCATGAGTAACTAATACTCATAAGCCCCCAAATGAACTTGGACACTAAGAGTGCGATGTATTATAATATTAAATGTGTTATAATTATTCACCATAAGGTGCTCCCTTCCTTGGTTGTTTGGACTGTATCAAATCCTATTCTACCAAAGTTTGGAGCACTTTTTCATTAGTGTTGCATAAAATTTTTTCAATGGTGTCAGGCTGTAAAAAATCATCCACAAAATTATTGATTGAAGCTTATCGTTATATAAATGAAGACTGGGGAGAAGAGTAGAGTAGTATTACACCTAAATGGCGAACAATCATTGAAGGAAGGGTAAGTGAATTCCTATTTGTCATAGATGAGATAGCTGGTACGACAGAAGATTAGTATATTACAAAGCATGGATTTATCGAATTCTCACCAAAATTGTTGAATTTATACTTATTTAAAAGCTAGGACTTTTAATCAACAGAGATTATCAGTTCTAGTTTTTTATGTGTAATAAATCATGGTGACCGGAACCACTTAGTTTATAACAGCCACTTTTATCTACAACTCCTGCAAGTAGTCCGTATCCCCCATCAATAAAACTAAGCAGACTGCTATAACACCAAGAACAACTTTCCGATATTTTTTGAAACGCATGCTAAGTAAAAGCCTCTGCTGGTGAGAATCCATATATTAATTTCCATCTATTATGAAAAAAAGACAGTTGGGATATAAAAGGTAGCTCTTATCCACAATTTCAGGTTATTTATAATTGTTTATTAAATATTAATGGATTGTAAGTTAAGTTGTTAAGATGTTACACCTTTCCTTCTTCAAATTGGCTTACAATGTGCTTGAATTCTTCCTACCGGTTATATTTTTTTCGACCTTTTGACTTCTGAGTCGGCTTCCGAAATAGGGAACGTAAAAACTCATCTAATGGGTTAAAGAAAAGGTTCTTCAGGGTTTTTTTTAACTCGTATAACGAACCTTCATGATTGAATTTTAACAGTAATAATTTATCACTGAAACTATATGTTCTATGTAGGGACTCTGGTACAGAAAATGAAACTTCATAAATCCTTCAACATCTGTATCTCAACCAAAATATAACAACTTTAGGTCTTTATAGGCATAAAAAAGTCGTATAAACCAAATAATAGTAGAAATTACTCGGGACTTAAGGTATGCTGTAAAGTAATGAGGATTTTTTCTTTATTTCTGGTAGTCTAGTAAATTTTTATTATAACTTCCAAGGTATACAATTTTTTGTGAGCGTTTTATTATATAATAAAAATATGGAAAACTAATGTAAACATAAAGGAGGGTGTCCTTTGTTCATAGCACATATCCGTAAAAGTGATCATGAAATCCAAACAGTTCAAGATCATCTTAAAGGCGTTGCCTGGCTTGCAAGGAGATATGGTGAACCGGTAGCGCTAGCTGCTCATACTGAATTATCTGGTTTTCTCCATGATATGGGAAAGTACACGGAAGCCTTTACCACCTACATAAGAAATGCGGTGCTCTACGATGATGTGGCTAGCACCAAGCTTGATCATTCCACCGCAGGAGCAAAATATTTATATGAAAACTATTATGGGAGAGATCCCTTGCAAAATCTTGTAGTGGAAACGGTAGGGATGGCTATTTTATCCCACCACTCCGGCCTTCAGAATTTTATTCAGACCGATACGAGCCAATCGGATTATATCCGCCGTGTGACAAATGCTGATTTACCATACTTTCAGGAGGTAGTATCCAACTTTGAAGCTATACCTGGAAATGTAGATAGAGTAACACAATTGATTGAAGCAGCTAAGAAGGAAGTCCAGGAATTTATGGAGCGGATTAAACACCTAAATGGAAACGAACGAACCATTCACTTAAATTACATGCAAAAGCTGGTGTTCAGTTGCTTGATCGATGCTGATCGTACCGATACCCGCTGTTTTGAAGAGGCTATGGAGGCAACTGTCTTTGACCATTCGGACGTATTTGAAGAAGGGTACAGCAACCTCATGAACCAAGTGAACGAATGGAGTACGGCAGTTCATCCCATTAACAAGCTGCGTAATGAGATGTCTGAAAGTTGCGGTAGAAGAGCAGATGAACCATCAACCATTATGACCTTATCGATTCCCACTGGCGGCGGAAAGACCTTTGCAAGCCTCCGTTACGCCTTAAAACATGCTATACGGCATAAAAAAGAACGAATTATTTATGTAGTTCCTTACACAACCATTCTGGAACAAAATGCAGCAGCCGTCCGCAATATTATCAAACAGCCAGAAGCCGTCCTCGAGCATCATGCCAATGTCATTGATGAAAGCGATTTGGATAATGAACCGGATTATTATCAAGAGGCATTTCATAAGCAACTGCAGCTTGGCCGAGATAACTGGGATTATCCGATTATCTTTACGACAATGGTACAGTTTCTGGATGCCTTTTTTCAAAAAGGAACGAGAAAAAGCCGGCGTCTCCATCATCTTACGAATAGCGTAATTATCGTGGATGAAGTACAGTCCGTTCCTTACAAACATTTCCATCTGTTTAATACAGCAATGAATTTTCTCCAAATGGTCGGAAATAGTAGTATTCTGCTTTGTACAGCAACACAGCCGGAAGTAGCTGAGATGAAATATAAAATACATCTCGAGGAAACTGCAGAAATTGTACCAGATCTTGTGAGGACCGTAGATGCATTTAAAAGAGTGTCAATCATTAATAAAGTGGACAAAGGTGGCTGGAATCTCGAAAAAATAGCATCATTTACGGAAGAAGTCATGGCAGAACACCAATCACTTTTAATCATTTTAAACACAAAGTCAGAAGTACGGAAGCTTTATCAGCTGCTGGAAGAATTGAATATAGCGGATGTCTATCATCTCAGTACCTCGATGTGCCCGGCGCACCGAACAGAGAAGCTGGATAAGATACGGGACAAACTGGGTAAAGAACGGATCATCTGTGTCAGCACACAACTGATTGAAGCCGGCGTAGATATCAGCTTTGAATCCGTAATCCGCTCCCAGGCGGGACTCGATTCGATTGCTCAAGCGGCCGGTCGCTGCAACCGAAATGGGGAGCGAGAAGAAGGCAAAGTTTATATCATCCGCTCCGCAGAAGAAAATCTTTCAAGACTGCCCGAAATTCGAATCGGCGGAGAAGTGCTGGCAAATTATATCTTGAATAATGAAGAATTTGACGACAATTATCTAAGCCCGCGGGCAATACAGACCTATTTCAGACATTTTGATGCTCAGGCAGGCCGCGAGATAAAAGTTGTGCCACAGCCATTGGATTACCCGCTTATCGAACATCTGGATGGGTCACACCCTAACGCGCGGAGGACAAACACAATTTCCAGAGGGATGTTTAAGACAGTAGAAAAATATTTTGAAGCGATTGAATCGCCCACTACATCTGTAATTGTACCTCATGATGAAGAAGGCAAGGATATTATTGCTTCACTCAACCAAGACCTCGACATCAAAGAGTTTAGCAACATTATGAAACAGGCACAGCAATATTCCGTAAATCTCTTTGATTATGAAATACAGAAACTCAGTCAAAATAACTTGCTCGCACCCCTTTACGACAATTCGATTTATTGTCTGACGGAACGGGCGTATGATGAAGATTTCGGTGTCACGATTGATGGAGAAGGTTCGATGATGGATTATAACTTTTAAGGAGGTGATACCGATGAGGAACCAGATTGAATTTGTTGTTCATGGAAAATATGCCTTGTTCACTGATCCTGTGACTCGGATTGGCGGGGAGAAATTCACGTATCAGATCCCGACCTACCAGGCTTTAAAGGGAATCGTTGAATCGGTGTACTGGAAGCCGACTCTAACCTGGTATATCGATGAAGTACGTGTGATGAACCCAATCCAGACGGAAGTGAAGGGGGTTCGCCCCATCAAATATCAGAACAGTGACAATGATTTAATGTACTACACCTACTTGCGAGAGCCTGTGTACCAAGTGCGAGCCCATTTTGAATTCAATGAAAACCGACCTGATCTTGCCTATGACAGAAATGAGCACAAACACCATAACATCGCTAAGCGAGCGGTGAAAAAAGGTGGGCGGCGTGATGTGTTTCTCGGAACACGTGAATGCCAAGGGTATGTAGAGGAGTGCACGTTTGGTGAAGGTGAAAGTTTTTATGACGGTTATGGCGAAGTAAGTTTTGGCCCGATGTTCCATGGATTTACTTATCCAGATGAAGGGGATCAGGAAACGCTGCAAGCAAGAATTTGGGTACCGACCATGAAGGACGGAATCATTTGCTTCAAACGCCCAGATGAGTGCGAGATCATCCGGGATGTCCGAAAAGGCTCTATGAAACAATTTACCAAAGGAGAAAATTTCACAGATGTAGATCAAGAATATAAAGAGATGTTCAGGGAGGTGTGAAAATGAGTTGGATGCAGCAATTAAGAAAGGTGTATGACAATAATATATCCCATGTCGGAGAGTTTGAAGAAAGACGGAATCAGCGGATAACGTTGCTCCCTGTTTCTCACGTCATGCAGAGTGCACAAATTGAAATTTTAATTAATAGAGATGGAGAATTTGTGAATGCGAAAGTTATTGAGAAAGAGAATGCGCGGACGATTGTGCCTGCTACCTCAGCGTCGGCGAACCGCAGTAACTCGAGTGCACCTCACTATATCCATGACAAACTGTTTTACGTTGCTGGCGATTATGTAGCGTACACAGGAGAGGAAAAGCGTGAAAAACATCATCAAGATTACCTTAAGCAAATGAAAGGATGGGCAGAATCCCCGAATGCACCGAAAAAAGTGCAGGCAATCTATCAATATATTAAAAAAGGAAACGTGATTGAAGATCTTATCAATGAAAAAATAATTCCGGCAGACAGTAACAATGAAGTGATCACAAAGTGGACTTCAGCCGAGGAAAAGCCATTGATTTATAAAGTGGTGCTTGGTGACATTCTAACTGCTTTTGTCCGATTTGATGTGCTTCATGACAATGCAGATGATCCGGTTGTTTGGGAAGATAAAAAATTGTTCAATGACTATATCGAATACCAGGAAACAATTGCGGAGATGGAAAAAGGCTACTGCTATGTTACAGGTGAGGAAACGTTACTGACCACACAACATGGCTCCCGGATCCGAAATGCCGGGGACATGTCGAAACTGATTTCTGCCAATGACGGTAGTGGTTACACATACCGCGGGAGATTTGCGAAACCAACCGAGGCAGTGCAAATTGGCTACGATGTGTCTCAAAAAGCACATCATGCGCTGCGCTGGCTCTTGCAAAGACAGGGGACTTATGTTGATTCGCGCTACTTTGTTTCATTTGGTGTGGAGGAAGCAGAGGTAGCCGATCCGCTTGAAGGAACAGCAAATCACTTATTTGATTTTTTCTCCGCAGAAATGGATGAAGATGCTAAAACACCAATTTATACCGAAGAAATTGTCGCAGAGGAATTAAATAAGGCACTGCAAGGAAAAAGGCATGAACTGAAAGAAAATGCTTTGGAAAATATTATCATTATGTCCGTGGATGCTGCAACACCAGGCAGGCTCGCGATTGTTTACTATCAGGAACAAAGTGCAGATTTATATTATGAAGCACTTGCCCATTGGCATCGTACGTGCAGCTGGCAAATGCGTTTTAAAAATGGAAATAAATGGGTTTCATTTTATGGTGCTCCCTCTACCCATCAGATTGCAGAAGCTGTCTATGGAAGGAATGGAGATCCAAGGATGAAGAAAGAGTTATATACAAGGTTGCTTCCAAGTATCACAGAAAAGAAAGCGATCCCGAAAGATATCGTTCAGACGCTGTTTAATAGAGTGAAAAATCCATTTAGCTTTGAGGGATTAGGACAATGGAATTCCGTTTTAAACATTGCATGCGCACTAATTAAGAAGCAATACGAGAAGGAGGGATTTACCGTGGCGTTACAGGAAGAGAATTCATCAAGAGATTATTTATTTGGAAGATTGTTAGGTATTGCGGAAGTGATGGAGCAAAGACAGCTGAAAGAAAGAAATGAAGACAGGGCAACGAATGCTACCAGATATTTTAATGCCTTTTCTCAGCATCCTGCCCGTACCTGGATGGTAATCCGGAAGCAGCTAAATCCATATTTTCAGCGTTCCGGGGGTCTAACAGGTTATTATGCGATGCTCATTCAGCAAATAGAAGATAGGCTAACAGTGGAGAATATGACCGACGCTCCGCTCAGTCCAGTTTTCTTAATGGGGTACAGCAGTCAAATTCAACGTTTATATACAAAGAAGGAGGAAAAAGAAAATGACAGTATTGCAGAATAAAATTGATTTTGCAGTAGTATTCACAGTAGATAAAGCGAATCCAAACGGAGATCCGTTAAATGGTAACCGTCCGCGCCAGGACTTTTTAGGATATGGTGAGGTATCTGATGTAGCGATTAAGCGGAAGCTGCGCAATAGGCTGCAGGATGATGGGGAAGCAATCCTTGTTCAATCGGATGAAAGAAGAACGGACGCATTCCGCAGTATTAAAGATAGAGTAGATTCAGTAGAGGAACTGAAAAAATTACTAACAAAGTCGAAAGCGACAGGAGCGGACGAAGAATCAGCAGAAATGATAGCTAGCAGCACATGGTATGATGTACGTGCTTTTGGTCAAGTTTTTGCATTTAAAGGTACCAAAATGTCCATCGGTATCCGCGGTCCGGTATCCATTCATACTGCAACGAGTGTTGAGCCTGTCGACATATCTAGTATGCAGATAACAAAGAGCGTAAATTCAACCACGAATACAAAAGATCCAGGTCAAAAAACATCCGACACGATGGGGATGAAACATCGAGTAGATTTTGGTGTATATGTATTTTACGGAAGCATTAACCCGCAGCTTGCTGAACGCACTGGATTCACTTATGAAGATGCACAGAAACTGAAAGAAGCATTAAAGACACTTTTTGCAAACGATTCATCTTCCGCACGTCCGGATGGCAGCATGGAAGTAAATAAAGTATTCTGGTGGGAACATGATTCGAAATTAGGAAAGTATTCTTCGGCGAAAGTTCATCGGACAGTACACGTGGAAAAGGTAGAAGACAATCTTCCACAGTCTATTGAAAATTACAAGATTAATGTGGACGAGCTGGAAGGTCTTCCGGTTGAAGAGCATGACGGGCTATAACGAACAAGATTATCTGATGCTTTCAGGGATTCAGCACTTTGAATTCTGCAAGCGGCAGTGGGCTCTTATTCATGTAGAGCAGGAGTGGGCCGAGAATGTATTGACGGTAGAAGGAAATGCACTCCATGAAAAGGCAGACGACCCTTTCGTACGCGAAAAAAGGGGAGATACCATTTTTGTCCGTGCGCTCCCTATTCATTCAAGCTCGCTTGGTATCAGTGGCATCTGCGATATGGTGGAATTTACGAGAGATGAAGATGGGATTCCTTTAGATAAAGAGGAAGGACTGTATCGCGTAAAACCAGTAGAGTATAAAAAAGGAAAACCCAAAAAGCATGCCGCCGATATTTTGCAACTGGCTACCCAATCACTGTGCCTGGAGGAAATGCTCGGCACAGTGATTGAGGAAGCGGCACTCTACTATCATGAAATCAAACGAAGGGAACCAGTGCCTATCACAGATGATCTCAGGAAAAGAACAAAAGAAATGATAAAAGAAATGCATCATTACTATGGTAGAAAGTACACTCCAAGGGTAAAAACTGGAAAACATTGCTTAAGATGCTCATTACGGGATATCTGTTTGCCGGAAATGCTGGAAAGAGAAAAAGTATCTGCGTACATGAATAGGATGTTGGCGGAATGAAAAAATTACTGAATACCGTTTACGTGTCTCAGCCTGATATCTATTTGGCTCTTAAAGGAAAAAATCTGAACTTAATAAAAGAAAATGATTCGATCGCACGTATCCCGCTTCATAATATCCAGGCGATCTGCACCTTTGGACGCCAGGGAGCAAGCCCGGCACTGATGGCTGAATGCATGGATCAAAATATCAGTCTCACTTTTTTCACAAGCTCAGGTAGGTTTCGCGGACGGCTGACGGGAGAGTTGAATGGCAATGTTTTACTGCGAAAAAAACAATATAGAATTTCCGACTCAGAAGATGAAAGTTTACGTATAGCTAGACATATGATTGTCGGGAAAATCTTTAACAGTGAGCAACTGTTAAACCGTACATGGAGAGATCATGGATTGCGCGTAAATTCGGAGCGGATTAAACATGCGATTAGTAGACTTGCAAAAGCCAGACAACACGTACTTGCTTGCAATGATTTAGAAGATTTAAGAGGAATCGAAGGAAACGCAGCAAGTGTGTATTACAGCGTTTTTAACGAATGCATTCTGCAGAATAAAGAAGATTTCACATTCTCGCATCGTAACCGGAGACCGCCATTAGACCGAATAAATGCCTTACTGTCTTTTTCGTATTCTTTACTGGCATCGGAAACAGCGGCTGCTCTAGAAGGGGTCGGACTTGATTCGTATGTAGGTTTTTTGCATCGTGACCGGCCGGGGAGAACTTCTCTTGCTTTAGATGTCATGGAAGAGTTGCGACCATTGATTGCAGACCGATTTGTTTTAAAGATCGTAAATAGAAAGCAGATGCATGCTAAGGATTTTGTAATTAAAGAAAATGGTGCTGTCATCCTTAAAGATGATGCGAGAAGAAAATTCTTGCAGCTATGGCAGGAAAACAAGGAGTCTGAAATCACCCATCCGTATTTAAAAGAAAAAATTTCCTGGGGGTTGATCCCGCATGTGCAAGCATTATTATTAGCCAGATTTTTAAGGGGAGACCTTGATGCATATCCTCCAATTTTACTTAGGTAGGTGAGGGAAGTGTTAATACTAGTAACCTATGATGTTCAGACGATGACTGGGAGTGGCCAAAAGAGATTGAGAAAAGTAGCTAAGAAGTGTGAGGAATACGGGGTTCGAGTACAGAATTCTGTATTTGAGTGTGTGGTGGACAGTGCGCAGTTACGTCAGTTGGAACTTAGCTTAGAATCGATCATCGACCCATCTGTTGACAGTCTGCGGTTCTATCGTTTAGGGAACAATTATGAAAATAAGGTGAAGCATATCGGTGCTAAACCGTCGCTTGAAGTAGAAAAGCCACTGATTTTTTAATGCGCGAACCTGAAGTGAACATGATTTTCCAGGGAGGTTCGCGCAGAATATACATGTTTATTTAAAGGAAATGGAAAGGATATTGGTTGAATTAGTGAAAAGTAATGGATAGACTACTATATGTAGAGGCGAGATGTTGGATTTGTCAATATCTCGCAGTCGCTCCCTGTATGGGGAGCGTGGATTGAAATACCCTATTTATAAAAAACACGACATATATGAGGCGTCGCTCCCTGTATGGGGAGCGTGGATTGAAATTGAGATGATATCATTGGCAACAGTTTTCGGTAAGTCGCTCCCTGTATGGGGAGCGTGGATTGAAATCGCAAAGATAACAATCGCTTTCGGCGCTGGATAAGTCGCTCCCTGTATGGGGAGCGTGGATTGAAATATTAGAACCATCACCGTAAAACGCTACAGCATCTGTCGCTCCCTGTATGGGGAGCGTGGATTGAAATTTAATTACGTTTAATGCACCTCGGATACCGCTCGTCGCTCCCTGTATGGGGAGCGTGGATTGAAATAAAATCCTTTACCCAGCCTGATAGCCCTGCTCTAGTCGCTCCCTGTATGGGGAGCGTGGATTGAAATCGTGGTGTGAGTAAGCAAACTTTCCATCCTGGTAGTCGCTCCCTGTATGGGGAGCGTGGATTGAAATCACCTGTAGAGCTAGGGCCGAAGAAAATCTCAAAGTCGCTCCCTGTATGGGGAGCGTGGATTGAAATATCGTATTTGGTTGCAGATAAAAGAGAATATTATGTCGCTCCCTGTATGGGGAGCGTGGATTGAAATTGTCGTACTTATTCAATTGAAGGTGCTATCGATGTCGCTCCCTGTATGGGGAGCGTGGATTGAAATATCCTGGTTAAATGTTTGGTCATGTTCAACCTCTGTCGCTCCCTGTATGGGGAGCGTGGATTGAAATGATTATAAAAGACAGTAGCCAAAAAAAAGTAAAGGTCGCTCCCTGTATGGGGAGCGTGGATTGAAATTCGAAATTCTGTTTACATCTGTTACAAATTTGAAGGTCGCTCCCTGTATGGGGAGCGTGGATTGAAATATTTTTCCCATTACGTCTTGGAAGAGAATAGCCAGTCGCTCCCTGTATGGGGAGCGTGGATTGAAATTTTTTCAAACCTAAAGCTTGAGCAATACCATTTGTCGCTCCCTGTATGGGGAGCGTGGATTGAAATATCTTCGAAGTCACACTTAGGCGATCAGTATGATGTCGCTCCCTGTATGGGGAGCGTGGATTGAAATAAGAAGATTTAGCCACAACAAATGCAGATTTAGAACGTCGCTCCCTGTATGGGGAGCGTGGATTGAAATCAAGAAGATTTTTTAAGTGGAAAATTAGGAAGACGTCGCTCCCTGTATGGGGAGCGTGGATTGAAATTTCTGTCATTTGATACAGCGTGTAAAAACATCCTGTCGCTCCCTGTATGGGGAGCGTGGATTGAAATTTAATTACGTTTAATGCACCTCGGATACCGCTCGTCGCTCCCTGTATGGGGAGCGTGGATTGAAATAAAATCCTTTACCCAGCCTGATAGCCCTGCTCTAGTCGCTCCCTGTATGGGGAGCGTGGATTGAAATTCGAAATTCTGTTTACATCTGTTACAAATTTGAAGGTCGCTCCCTGTATGGGGAGCGTGGATTGAAATATTTTTCCCATTACGTCTTGGAAGAGAATAGCCAGTCGCTCCCTGTATGGGGAGCGTGGATTGAAATTTTTTCAAACCTAAAGCTTGAGCAATACCATTTGTCGCTCCCTGTATGGGGAGCGTGGATTGAAATATCTTCGAAGTCACACTTAGGCGATCAGTATGATGTCGCTCCCTGTATGGGGAGCGTGGATTGAAATAAGAAGATTTAGCCACAACAAATGCAGATTTAGAACGTCGCTCCCTGTATGGGGAGCGTGGATTGAAATAGCTGTAATCCAATCAAGGTATTTCCCTCGTCTGGTCGCTCCCTGTATGGGGAGCGTGGATTGAAATATTTAAATTAATCTTCGCTTCCACAAGACCGCCTCCGTCGCTCCCTGTATGGGGAGCGTGGATTGAAATTATACAGGCATGGTCTGAAACCGAACCAGAGATTTGTCGCTCCCTGTATGGGGAGCGTGGATTGAAATTCGTTAGTAGTACCGATAAAAATACACTGTCTAGGTCGCTCCCTGTATGGGGAGCGTGGATTGAAATATTAGAACCATCACCGTAAAACGCTACAGCATCTGTCGCTCCCTGTATGGGGAGCGTGGATTGAAATATGTCTGCACAGCCTTTTGTTAGGCCACCTTTCTGTCGCTCCCTGTATGGGGAGCGTGGATTGAAATTGGCCATGATGAGGGATCCGTCCAATCCTCATATTGTCGCTCCCTGTATGGGGAGCGTGGATTGAAATTGTTAGTTCGTTATCCTGGTTGAGTTGTTTAAACGCGTCGCTCCCTGTATGGGGAGCGTGGATTGAAATCAAGAAGATTTTTTAAGTGGAAAATTAGGAAGACGTCGCTCCCTGTATGGGGAGCGTGGATTGAAATTTCTGTCATTTGATACAGCGTGTAAAAACATCCTGTCGCTCCCTGTATGGGGAGCGTGGATTGAAATTTAATTACGTTTAATGCACCTCGGATACCGCTCGTCGCTCCCTGTATGGGGAGCGTGGATTGAAATTTTTTCTCAATGTATTTATAACCTACTTCGTATTTGTCGCTCCCTGTATGGGGAGCGTGGATTGAAATAGCAGACACCCGAACGATTATGCCATCATTGATTGTCGCTCCCTGTATGGGGAGCGTGGATTGAAATCCTTCGCCTTGCACCTCAGATATCATATCCATTAGTCGCTCCCTGTATGGGGAGCGTGGATTGAAATAATCGATACAAAGCTGTTAGCCTTCCAAAGTGTGTCGCTCCCTGTATGGGGAGCGTGGATTGAAATAGTCAAGCGCCTAATATACATATCATCACACCTTGTCGCTCCCTGTATGGGGAGCGTGGATTGAAATTCTTTCCTGAACGGTATTCGTACAATGGCCCTTTGGTCGCTCCCTGTATGGGGAGCGTGGATTGAAATAAAGTATTCATTGTCAATGACTGTTACCCAGACATGTCGCTCCCTGTATGGGGAGCGTGGATTGAAATTCAAGATGAATTGATATTAGAACATGAAGCAAAGAGTCGCTCCCTGTATGGGGAGCGTGGATTGAAATCGCATGTTCCAAAGCTACCAACATCGATAAGAGGTCGCTCCCTGTATGGGGAGCGTGGATTGAAATTAAAAATTGGAGACGTGAGGTTAATGACATCATAGTCGCTCCCTGTATGGGGAGCGTGGATTGAAATAACGAGCAATGGAAATACAACAACAAAAAATCAAGTCGCTCCCTGTATGGGGAGCGTGGATTGAAATACATTCACCGCCACAATGTGGACACGTAAACTCAGTCGCTCCCTGTATTGGGAGTGTATGTAGTGTTCCTAAAAACAGGGGGTAGCAAGTTTTTTTGTATAAAACGCATGAAACTGGGCAATATAATAAGTTTTTCTAATAAACTTTTGACAATACGTTCCGCAAGGTGGAGGGGATAATATTACAGGGCACAGATGTCCGGGAGAATGGTTGACAACCGAAGTGATGAAAAGATGTATCGATATTATGGTGAACAAAATGGAGTACACGGAGCCTGAACAAGATCTCAGTATGAGCATGAGGCAAATGCCGAGTGTGCCAAAGAGTGGATTCATTATTCATAATGTGCAGAGAGTATAGACATAAAATGAGAATAAATAAGCCCAGTTCTTTTGATAAAGAAGCTGGGCTTCATTTGTGCAAAATTCAGCATAAATCCCTGAACCGTAAAACATGTTTATTTCCTTTTCTTGTTGCACTTCTCGGTTGAAAGTGCATGACTCATAACATACTAGTTTTCTATTTGCGGGCTGCGTAGTTGTAAAACTTAAAAGATGTTTTGGCTTCTTGATAGATGGATTAAAACGCAGCAGTCCAACCGCCATCAGCAGTGACAACTGTCCCGTTTATAAAACGTGAATCATCGGATGCTAAGAATAATGCAACCTGTGCGATCTCTTCAGGTTGTCCCACGCTAGGTATCACACCTTGTACAACCTTTGTTCGTTCAGCACCAAACTCACTAATACTTTTCATGGAGGAACTAATATTTGTTTCTACAGCTCCTGGAGCGATAGCATTACAACGAATACCCTTTTGTGCATACATGAAACCAGTATTTTTAGTTAGACCGATAACAGCATGTTTTGATGCACCATAAGTTGCTCCAGCGTGCGCCCCGTTTAGACCTCCAGTTGAAGCGGTATTAATGATTACTCCTTTTTCTTTTTCTAAGAAAATCGGGATTGCTTTCCGCATCGCTCGCATCACAGCTTTTGTATTAACATCAAAAATGACATCCCATTTTTCATCTTGGATTTCCCCAACAGGTTCAAACCCATCCATAATACCGGCATTATTCACTAGGATATCCAATGTTCCATATTCATTCACTGCAGTATCAATCATATGATCGATGTCTTCTTGCTTTGCTACATTGACTTGCACTGCTTTTGCAACTGCACCATGATCAAGGATTCCTTCTACTACCGATTCCGCTCCTTCTAGGTTCAGGTCAGCGACAATTACTTTTGCGCCTTCTTTCGCATACAACTCAGCGATTGCCTTTCCCATTCCTGAAGCTGCGCCTGTCACGATGGCAACTTGGTCTTGTAATTTCATTTCAATCAATTCCCTCCTCGTAATTTAGTAAGTTTTCGAAACACATTGTACATTAATATTATACCAAATTTTAGTATCATTAAAACTGCGCAATGCATCTACCGAACTCTCCCAATTAAATTGAATTCGATTTCGATAAGTTTCTGTACTAAAGGGATAATTGTAAATTAAAAACTGGAGTGTAACCCGCTTCGGATCTTATGTAAAAGACTTGGTTATATTCCGGTCATTCTAGTACCTTAGCAAGTTCAATTCTAAAGTGATTCTCCGCATCTTCATACATATAATCGTTTAATATTTTTTCATCTATCATAAATCCATCGGTAAAAAATGTAGCTTTATCAATCTCTTTACCAACGCCTTCCATTATCTCTTTTAAAAGCTCTTCATTATCTTGAGCATAATAATAATCAAAAGCATGGGCAACTTCATGGAAGTATGTATAGTAGTTTCCTCGTTCATCATCGCGTAATTCTTTTATATCTAGATAAATGGCATTTTCCCAATATCTAAATACATCATTACCATCTATTTCTTCTTCATCTCTTATTTCAGGTGTTATAATCACAATCTCAAACCGATCGTGATAGAGTCAATTTCACAGCTGCAAAAATATCGTTTTAATCTATAGGTAAATAAAAGTGAACATACAAAATCAAATCTAGCAACCTTCTAATTAAACTTTTTTCTTTGAAGAAAGCGAATTTTTTTATTTTACATTTAATTCACCTTCTATTTACTTTAAATCAATACTTGTAACGTATTATAAATTATGAGGAGGCGGATAAGTGTTGAAGCGTAGCATAAGGACGGAAATTTTAATTCAATCTAATTCAAGTTTAGCAAATGAGCTGGCAGAGGAAATTATTACAAACTATCCACATAAAGAAATTAATGCACCACATTATGGGTTAACGATGTTGAAACTTCGAGAATCTGCACAAAACAGTTTATTCCACATCGGAGAGGTACTTGTTACTGAATGCAAAGTAGAAATCGCAGGTCATATCGGAGTAGGGATCGTCGTTGGCATGGAAAATGATTTGGCTAAACATCTAGCAATAATTGACGCGGCATACGGAGCGAATCTGCCTGAAACGATTCATTGGGCTCAAAAATTACAACATGCTGAACAAAAGATAAAGGAAGAGAAAGCAAAGAAACAGGCTGAACTCTTACAGACAAAGGTTAATTTTGAAACGATGGAAGAGTAAAATAAAATCCTTAAATAAATAGGAGGGACAGTATGGTTACAGATCAAGTTCATTACACGCAAAATGTGTATCGAGACGTATTAAATGCAATGTCTCGACCTGGCGATATCGTATGTCTTGTGGAGGCGGACAGTTCTTTCGCAAAAACATTTAATTGTTTTCGGGCAACCTCTTCTTTATTATTCACTCTTTTAGATCATGATGTTACGTATCACTTAATTTCTGACGACTCAGTAAATATGTCGACGATGATCACAGCATATACGTTAGCACGTCATGTACCTGTTGAAGAAGCTGACTTTATTATCGTGCTTATGGATGCGCAAGAATCGGAAGTAGAGCATGCCCTAAAGACATGTAAAGTTGGTACGTTAAGGGATCCTCATTTATCCGCCACGTGGATTGTTGAAACAGAGCCTTTGCAGTTAGGTAAAGAAATAAAACTTACGGGGCCAGGGATTGAAACGGAAACTTTGTTGCAAGTCCAATTAGCCCAGACGTTTTGGGATATTCGAAAAGAACGATTAAGTGAATTTCCTCTCGGTCTTGACATTATTTTTACGAATCGTCGCAACGAAGTGTTATGCATGCCAAGGACGACAATAGTCGAAAAGGTGGGATGATGTTATGGCTTATGTAGCTGTAAAAGGTGGAACAGAAGCAATTGAAGCTTCTATCAATTTATTAAATTATGAACGGATCAAAGATAAAAGAATCA
Organism: Pseudogracilibacillus sp. SO30301A; assembly: GCF_037072025.1. Taxonomy (NCBI): domain Bacteria; kingdom Bacillati; phylum Bacillota; class Bacilli; order Caryophanales; family Bacillaceae; genus Pseudogracilibacillus; species Pseudogracilibacillus sp. SO30301A. Next base: position 30,972 of record NZ_JAXHDD010000014.1, read on the forward strand.
TTGAAGTTGAAACAATCATATCAACAATGCGTAGTTTAGTTGATCAAGTAATGTCAGAAAGCAGTTTATATTCACCGTTTTTAGCAGCACTGGCAATTAAGCAGGCAGAAGGAAGTATGGAAGAGGCGGTGTTTCTCTTGCGTGCACATCGCTCCACTTTACCAAGGCTTTATGTAAGTGAATCAGTCGATATGAATGATATGTTTGTGGAACGACGTATATCAGCTAGTTTTAAAGATATTCCAGGTGGTCAATTACTTGGAGCAACCCCAGATTATAAGCATCGTTTACTCAATTTTGACTTAATCGATGAATCCGCCTTTCACAATGAAAAATTAATAAATCAATATAAAAGTGCTTTACCACCTTATGTAAATACGACGGAAGTTTTACGATACCCAAAGGTTGTGGAGTACTTACGAAAAGAAGGACTATTTCCGACATATGAACCGAATAATGAGGAACCTATTGATGTGACGAAAGAAAATATACGTTTTCCTATTGCAAGAAGTGCTCGTTTACAAATGTTGACTCGAGGGCAAACAGGTGCAGTTACTTCTTTAGGTTATGCGTCCTTACGAGGGTATGGAGCAGTTCACCCAACTGTTGGAGAAGTACGATTTGGTTCGATTCCGATTCACGTAAATGTACAGTCAGAAGCGGAAATTGATCCAGATGATTCATATTATATTGGGGAGATTAAGCTTTCTGAGGTAGAATCTTTCGTCCCGGTTACAACAAGTGATGAAAATGGAAATGATGCATTACATTTTGAAATCGGATATGGTGTTTGTTTTGGAAGAAATGAAACGAAAGCAATTGCGATGAGTATTTTAGATCAATGTTTAGAACATCCAGAAATTGATTTCCCGACACATGATGAAGAATTTGTGTTATTGCATATTGATTCTGTTGAATCGACTGGTTTCATATCGCATTTAAAATTACCGCATTACGTTACGTTCCAATCTAAATTAGATGCCGTCCGAAATACTAAAAAGGAGCGAGACACGAGTGAAACTAATTAGACATTTTGCCTATTTTGACGAAGGTGCAAAAAAAGAAATTAGAAGAGCGACATTAAAAGCAGTAGCAATTCCAGGTTATCAAGTTCCTTTTGCTTCACGTGAAGTTCCAATTGGACGTGGCTGGGGAACTGGTGGTTTACAACTCACTTTATCATTAATCGGTAAAAATGATGTGCTAAAAGTAATTGATCAAGGATCAGATGAATCCGTGAATGCAGTCAGTATAAAAAAACTAGTGCAAGAAACAACAGGTGTATCTTGTACAGACGATACGAGAAAAGCAAGTATTATTCAGTCGCGGCACCGTATTCCTGAAGTACCGTTAACGAAAGAACAAATTATCGTCTTACAAGTTCCTGAACCCGAACCGTTACGTGACATCGAAAAAAGTGAACATCAGACGAAGATATTGCATGCAGAAGAGGATTATAGTGGTGCGTGGTTACAATTGTTCGAACAAATTATGATAATTGGTAGTACGACAACACATGCTAATCACCCAGTAGTTGTGAATAACCGCTATGTGATGGCACCTAGTCCAATTCCACGTTTTGATAATGAAAAAATGCATCAGTCAGAAGCATTAATTCTGCTAGGGGCTGGTCGGGAAAAGAAAATTTATGCAGTGCCTCCGTATACGAATGTAACATCACTCGCTTTCGATGATTATACATTTCGGGTAGAGAATTTTGATGGAAAAGCTTGTCATTTATGTAATGCAACGGATGTTTTCTTAGATGAATTAGTAAATGAAGAAACTGGTGAAACTTATTTTCAATGCAATGATTCAAGCTATTGTTTGGAACGGTTAAATAAAAAAACATCACGAGAAGAGGTGGAGGTAAATGTTTGAACAGCCACTTCTTCAAGTGAAAAATGTGACAAAGAAATATGGGGCAGGCTGCCAAAAATGTGCTGCATTGCATTCGGAGGTAATGATTAAGAATTACTGTCCTGTATGTCGGACTGTATATGCTTGTCGTGACGTTTCCTTCGATTTATATAGCGGTGAAATACTCGGTATTGTCGGTGAAAGTGGTAGTGGAAAATCAACATTAATGCAATGTTTATATTTTGATTTGGAAACTTCATCTGGAGAAGTATATATGGAAAGTTCGGAATGGCAAGGAGAAAATCTATTTTATTTATCTGCGAAGCAAAAACGATCTATTCGCAACAGTAAATTTGGCATGGTGTATCAAAACCCGATACACGGTTTGAAAATGGAATATTCTGCGATTAGTAATATTGGTGAAAAACTGATTGCTGCGGGAAACAGGAATGTGAAAGAGATGGAAAGCATCGGTAATACGTTATTTAGAGAAGTGGAAATTCCATTATTTCGCTCGAAAGAAAAACCACTTCATTTTTCAGGTGGGATGCAGCAACGTGTTCAAATAGCGAAAGCTTTATCTAATAATCCGCCGATTTTATTTTTAGATGAAATTACGACAGGACTCGATTTATCTGTACAAGCAAATGTACTGGACGTAATTAAAAATATTCAAGTCGAGTACGGTGTGAGTATGATCGTTGTATCCCATGACTTAGCGGTGATTCGCATGTTAGCCGATCGCACACTTGTCATGCTAGATGGGCAAGTAATTGAAAAAGGATTAACAGACCAAATTTTAGAAGATCCTCAACATCATTTCACTCAGCAATTAGTTTACTCATTAATTTAAATCGATCATTAACCCATTCCATAAGGGAGGTTTCATTTTGTACATTATTCATAATGGTTTAGTTGTAACTGAGGAAAAAATCGAAGAAGATTTAGCCGTCGTAGTCGAGGGAAGTCATATCCATTCTGTTATTTCAACCTCGCAACTTGCAGCGTTTCCAGAAGCGAAACGAATTGATGCGCATGGCGGATATATTACACCAGGGTTTATCGATATGCATTCTGATTATATTGAAACAATTGCTTCACCGCGTCCGACAAGTATGATCGATTTTAATATTAGTTTACGTGAAGCGGAGAAAATTCTCGTCAATAATGGAATTACGACAATGTTTCATTCTTTATCATTTTTTAAAGAAGATATCTTTACACAAAACATTATGCGGTTGCCGGATAATGTGCAAAAAATGGTTGATCTCATTCACGGGACGAGCGACGACCTTCATTTAATTCGTCATCGATTACATGCGCGGTTCGAAATCGACAATACGTACGGTGTAAATCAATTAATCGAAAACATTGAACAAAATAAAGTGCATTTAGTATCGTTTATGGATCATACGCCTGGGCAAGGGCAATATCGAAATTTACAAAACTACTATCAAGCGCTTCGGGGATATCGTGACGTTTCATATGATGAAGTACAAACAATTATTCTCGAAAAACAAGCATGTGAAACAGTCTCTATAGAAGATATTGAAAGAATTACGAAATTAGCAAGAGAAAAGCAGATTGCAGTTGCTTCTCATGATGATGATAATATTGACAAACTGAATCTTATGCGCTCATTTGGAACAACGATTAGTGAATTCCCAATTACGCTTGATGTTGCAAAAGAGGCTAAAAAATTAGGTTTCCATACGATTGTCGGCGCTCCAAATGTTTTATTAGGTAAATCTCATTCCGGTAATTTATCGGCAGTGGAAGCAATTGAATCTGGCTGTGCAGATATTCTCTGTAGTGATTATTATCCTGTAGCTTTATTACATGCTGTGTTTCACTTACACGAGAAATATGGATATGATTTGCATGATATGTTTCAAATGGTAACGATCAATCCAGCAAGGGCGGTGCAGATGGACAGTGAAATAGGTTCAATCCAGCGAGGGAAAAAGGCAGACCTTCTCATTATTGAAAAAATGCAGGATGGTTATCCGATGATTACGACGACAGTGGTGGATGGTGTCATTATAACGGAAACGAATTATCGTATTTAAAAAGTAAAGGGGCTAAAAAAGTGGCTATTTTACAAGTGAATCATTTCAGTAAGTCATTTAGGATCCATCATTTGCAAAAAACGATGCAAGCAGTCGAAAGCATTCACTTTACCTTACAGAAGGGTGAATTTATTGGTATTGTCGGCAAAAGTGGGAGTGGTAAATCGACCATTTTAAAAAGCATTTATCGAACGTACTTACCTGAAGAAGGAGAAATTATGTACGATTCGGCTCGTTTTGGGCAAATCGATTTAACAAATGCATCGGAAAGACAAATGATTTATTTACGAAAACACGAAATTGGGTATGTTTCACAATTTTTAAATGTAATGCCACGGATTACATCGCGTCAACTTGTGGAAAATTCCTTACTTGAGGTTGGATTTTCAATCAAAGAAGCAAAAGAACGAGCGGAACAAGCATTAGTCCATTTTGATCTTGATCAAACATTGTGGGATGCATATCCGAATACTTTTTCAGGTGGCGAAAAATTACGACTTAATATTGCAATTGCAACGGTGAAAAACCCTCGCCTACTTTTACTAGATGAACCGACGGCAAGTTTAGATGCAAATTCCAAAGAAAAAGTACGTCAAATCATCGAAAAATTAAAACGACGTGGGACAACATTAGTTGGTATTTTTCATGACCTAGAATTTATGGAAGGTTTATGTGATAGAGTTTTCGAAATGGAATCACGGCAAACGAAAATATTCATAAAGGATCGTGTATGAGATGACAGACTTTTCTAGTGGGACGAACGCGAATACAGTCTCAGCTGATTTACATGTTCATAGTAATTATTCGGACGGTTTTCATTCAATGGAAGGAGTAGTTGTGCTCGCCAAAAATAATGGGTTAACTGAAATAAGTTTCACTGATCACGATTGTAAAATAAACCATGTCCAAGCTAAATATTTAAGTGAAAAATATGAAATTACAATTATACCGGGAATTGAAATTTCAGCATATGACTTTGAGAGAAATCGAAAAGTACATATTTTAGGTTATGGATATGACGAGAAAGCACGAAATATTAGCAGCTTATGTGATGTCGTCTCGAAAAGAAGACATGACTATTCCCTCAGGCAAATAAAACAAATTCAAGATGCAGGCTACGAATTGAATATGGATGAAGTTTTATCCTATGCAAAATATAGTGAAACCATTTATAAACAACATATTATGCGCGCATTAACTGATGCCCATTTTGCATCCGAAGCATATCAAACTTTATATCAAACATTATTTAAAGGAAACGGTGTTGCCTCAGGTGATATTTCGTATGTGAGTGCGGTCGAAGCGGTTGAATCTATCGTTGCAGATGGGGGAATAGCGGTACTTGCTCACCCCGGACAATTAGATTCGTTTGAGATTGTTCCACTCCTTGCACAGCATGGATTAAAAGGAATTGAACGGAATCATTTCGACCATACCGTAAAAGATATGAAACGGGTAGATGAGCTTGCTCGAAAATATGACTTAATCATGACTGGTGGCTCTGACTTTCACGGCTTATATGGCAAACCGATTGGGATCGGCGAAGTGAGAAGTCCCCAATCATTATGCCATATATTGTAACGAATCATAATAGATTTTAAGGGGGGATGCTCATCGAGGAATGCGAGATTGGGAGTGTAAGAGACAACATTTTCTATTAATTAAAAAGGGAGAGTTTACATTCATGAAAAATAAGTCGATTTTTCTTCTCGTATTAACTTTATTCGTTATTGCTTTAGCAGCTTGTAGTGCAAGCGGAGCTGAAAGTAGTTCTAGTGAATCAAATGCTAGTGAATCAAATGCAAATAGTAATTCTAATGAAGTCATTGATATTGTATGGTATCCGAATGAATCTGGAAATGATATGAAAGCTTCCCGTGATGAAATCGGAGCGATCATTACGGAAGTAACAGGGAAAGAAGTGGAACATCATTTAACGACAGATTATGCTATTGCAATTGAAACGTTAATTAATAATAATGCGGATTTAGCTTTTATGGGAGCTGTTGGGTATGTTGAAGCGAAAAATGGAAATGATGCGATCGAACCTGTTGTAGTTCCATCTGGTGCATCAGGTACATTAGATGATGCTATTTATCATAGTTGGCTTGCAGTAGATGTTGATAAACAAGATGATTTTAAAGTGGATGGTGAATTTTCTCTTGATACATTAGTAGATAAACGTATGTCATTCGTGTCAAATAGCTCGACTTCGGGTTTTGTTGTTCCAACGTCAACCATTATCGATTATTTTGCGGATAGCTCAGATTATGGCGATTTAACTCCAGAAGATTTAATGGAAGGTGGATCACTTTTCTCACAAGTACTATTCGGTAACTCACACCAAGGTTCTGCTGTGAATTTAATTAACGGGAATGCTGATGTTGCAGCATTTTGTGATAATTGTGTTGAAAACTATGTGGAAGCTGCAGATGGAGAAGAAAATACTGTAGGTACGGTTTATCGCGTGAAAGAAGGAGCTGCTGAACCTTTTAATAATGTGATCGGGGAAGAGTTTATTTTAATAAGTGTTACTCCTGTATTAAACGCACCAATTGCTGCGAATTTAGAAGTGTTAGGAGAAGAAGACTTCAAGAAAATTCAAGATGCACTCGCTTCCGATGCGACAGCTAATAATGAAGAAGTTTTCGTACCAGAAGATTCAGATGCTTCCGGTTTGTTTTATAAAACAGATCAAGAAAGATTTATTCCTGTAGAAGATGCTTGGTTTAACCCAATTCGTGAATTATCTAATTAATAATGAAGAATCCAAGTAAATAAAGTTAGAGTATGCATGTATTGCATGCTCTAACGATTAAAAAGGAGCCTAAAAATGTCTTTATTAAAAATTAAAAATCTATATAAGTCGTACGATAGTAAAACAAACGTATTGAATGATATTAATATTGATATTGAGAGTGGTGGCTTGGTTTCAATTATTGGTCCTTCAGGAGCGGGGAAATCAACGTTACTTCGATGTATTAATCGAATGGTCGACTTAACGGACGGTCAAATTATTTTTGACGGGGAAGATACAACCCATTATAAAAAAAGACAATTACGCAAGCTTCGTACAGACATTGGGATGGTTTTTCAACATTACAACTTAGTCCCACGACTAACGGTAATTGAAAATGTGTTACATGGACGTTTAGGGTATAAATCTACTATTCAAGGATTATTAAGTCAATTTACAGAAGTAGAAAAAGAAAATGCTTTTTCGCTACTCGATACATTAGGGATTGTCGAGCATGCCTATAAACGTTGTGATCAATTAAGTGGCGGGCAGCAACAACGGGTTGGAATTGCGCGCGCGTTAATTCAAAATCCAAAACTTATTTTATGTGATGAACCGATTGCGTCCCTTGATCCGAACGCCTCAAAAGTAATTATGAATTATTTGCAGAAAATTACGCGAGATCTTAATATTACTTGTATTGTTAACTTACACCAAGTCGATATCGCACGTGAATATTCTGATCGAATTATCGCTTTGAATAAAGGATTCGTTGTATTCGACGGCTCTCATTTACAATTAACGGAAGAGCGGATGAATCATATTTATGGAATTGAAACACGTGAGTTAATTACGGTATAAGGAGAAATCAACTTGAGTGAAAAAAAGCTACGAAGAAAAAAATGGCAATCAACATTATTTTTTATTGTCATTATTATTGTCATGTTGCTCTCTACATTTATTACCAATTTTAATTATATGCACAGTATGATGAGTATTCCATCCGCATTCCAATGGATTTTTTCGAATCTATTGATTACGGAAGAAAGTTTACAAAGATTACCTACTATTTTAACAAAATTGAATGAGACTATTTTTATGTCAATAGCAGCATCTACTACAGCCGCAGCTGTATCTCTTTTCCTCGGAGTAATGGGATCTAAAACGACGAAAATGAATAATATAGTTAGTGTGATTGCCCGTGTGATCGCATCTTTTTCTAGAAATATTCCAGTCGTCGCTTGGGCGCTAATTTTATTACTATCTTTCGGTCAAAACTCAGTTACTGGCTATTTAGCTTTATTTGTCGGTTCGGTTGGATTTTTAACGAGGGCATTTATCGAATCGATTGATGAAGCGGATCAAAGTTCTGTTGAAGCGTTGACAGCTACAGGGGCAACGTATTTTCAAATCGTTAACAAAGCTGTTATTCCTCAAAGTTTGCCTCAAATTATAAGTTGGACATTGTTTATGATTGAAACAAATATTAGAAGTGCAACACTCGTCGGTATCTTAACTGGAACGGGTATTGGATACTCGTTTGATTTATATTATAAATCGATGGATTATAATACTGTTGCATTAATCACGTTCAGCATTGTTATCACAGTTATTATCATTGAATTACTATCTAACTATATTCGAAAGGTGATTATATAATGCAGAATAGCTTTGCTGTCCATATGAAAAGAACACGGTCAGGGAAAATCAGTTTAAAATCTGGAGAAAAATCGGAAAGAGTGATGAAGCTTACGCTTATTTTGCTTGTCGTCTTAACGATTGGGGCAGTCTTCTTTTTCGATTTTACTGGTTTTCAGTTACAAAAGGCAATTGTCGATACGACGCATAACTTGAAAATGATGTTCCTGTTGCCAAAACTAAGTCATTTTAGTATTGGTGAAGCATTTGTACAAGTTGCGATCACGATTGCATTAGCTGTATTGTCTACTATTCTTGGTGCTGTCATTGCTTTTTTTCTAGCATTACTTGCGGCAACGAATTTATCAAAAGAATGGATTTCACGTACGATAAGGGTGATCGTTGCTTTTATTCGAGCGGTGCCGACTGTATTGTGGGTGTTAATTTTTGCAATATCGGCTGGGCTTGGTAGTGAAGCGGCTGTCGTTGGTATGCTGTTTCACTCTATTGCATACTTAGTAAAAGCATATTCAGAAGCGTTTGAAGAAGTTGCCCCAGGTATTATCGAATCGTTGCGTGCGACTGGATCCAGCTGGTGGCATGTCGTGAGGCATGGGATTCTTCCATCAACTTGGACCTATTTGATGTCCTGGACATTTTTACGTTTTGAAATTAACTTTGGTGTTGCCGTTGCAATGGGGGCAGCTGCTGGAGCAGGTGGAATAGGATTCGAGTTGTTTATGGCATCTGGGTTTTATTTTGACTTTCAAGAAGTTGGGTTGATTACCTATATTATTTTAGTGATCGCCATTATCCTAGAAATGTTGTCTACACAATTAAAAGAGAGATACATGCAAGGTGTAAGTAATAGATAAGCGACTCCGTTCGGGATGGTGTTTTTCGTACAGGGGTAATGTTCTCTTTCAGAATAAAAGGTGCGGTAAAACGATCGAAAAGAAATTACAGTTCAATCGGGGCTAGTAATTATACCCGATTGCGAATACGCATGACAGGATATGTTTTATCATTTTAATAATTAGGTAATCCGATTTAAATGGAAATTAAAAAATCACCAGTGGGAATTTCTCCACTGGTGATTTTTGAGCATGTGGCACGGTTTATTGTTAGGTCGTATAATAAATCTGCTACTTCATGATTGATCAATTACTAGATTTTATTATCGACTAATCGAGAGGTTAATCAACTCGCGGAGCATAGTTATGTTTTTAGTCGGTATCTTGACCTATGCTCGGGTAAATCCAGGTGAAACGGTTTTAATTTACCTCTTAATTTTAAAAAAGAAAAGAGTATAATTACATTCCAGAAGAACAACTAAGATATTTAATCTTGGGAGAAAGTGCTGAGTGAAAATAGTAAAGAATAAGGTAATTCTTAAACAGTTCGTATCCATTTTGGTACGAACTGTTTTATTGTTAATTCAATTAAATGGATGTGAAAAAACCTTAATTTGAGGATTCGGCTTAGCAAAGACTTATCATCACCTTACCCCCCATATTACGCACCCATTTGAAGCGATAAAATCTTTTTATTGCAGGAATTTTGCCTTGAAATATAGAAGGATAAAGGTATCGGCACACTGAGGTGATAACATAGTACCATATGAATTCCCGGGTGATCCGGAATTGGCAAAGGAAATCGTTCAAGCAGGGAAAGATTCAGGGTTACAAGTTAAAGGAATTAATGATCCATATTATATGTGGGATTATGGAAGCGTTGTCCCTTTACGATATTTGACTCCAAACAGTGACATCCCGGTAATTAACTTATCTGTTACACTGGCAGCGTCAATTGAAGAAACATATAAGTTGGGGCAAGCAATTGCTAGAGTATGTCGTGAGAGTGATAAACGAATTATTTTCCTTTCAAGCGGTGCCTTATCTCATAATCTCGTTCGAGGAAGACATCATGGCTCAACAACATCTGAACATGCGTTAGATAAACAGTTTGTTGATTTTATTATGAATGAAGACTATGAATCTGCTTATAATATGCTTCCAGAATATTTTCGCATGGCAAGAGTAGAGTCTGGTGGGAGACATATTGCTATGTTACTTAGTATGTTGGAAGATGATATGAAACCGAAGTATCATGCTGATGGGCAATCATCGGGAAGTTGGAATGCTGTTATTACATTTGAGAAAGAAAAATCTAGAGTGAGTGTAGGTTAAGAAAGTAGTTTCTTCAAAGTGAATAAAGTAATACGCGTGGTTATTCAGGTAACTGCACTTTAACTCTCCTTATTAATGACTAATATTTTCTGCTTAGCCAACTGAATATTCAGTATACTATGTTTCTTATCAACAACTTAGAAGATTACCATTGAAATAGAAAGGGTGGGTTTATTGGAAAAATATACAACTAGTACGGCATTTTTAGAAGCATTACAGGAAGCTGGTGTGGATTATCTATTTTCAAATTTCGGCAGTGATCACCCAGCTATGATTGAGGCACTTGCTTCAGCAGAAAGAGAAGGAAAAGAATTTCCAAAAGTTATTACATGTCCTCACGAAATGGTCGCTTTAAGTGCAGCGCATGGCTATGCACAAGTGACCGGAAGACCGCAAGCAGTTATCGTACATGTCGAATGCGGCACTCAAAATCTAGGGGCGGCAATTCATAATGCATGGAAGGGTCGTGTACCTGTTCTAGTATTTGCCGGAACGTCACCATTTACACAAGAAGGGGAACTATTAGGTAGTCGAAATGAATTTATTCATTGGATACAAGATGTACCAGACCAAAGAGGAATTGTAAGGGGATACATGAAGTATGATAATGAAATTCGTACCGGAACAAATGTGAAGCAAATGGTACATCGTGCATTACAAATTGCACAATCTGGACCTAAAGGACCGGTGTATCTTGTTGGCGCCCGTGAAGTAATGGAAGAAGAAACGCCTCAGGTAACAATTGATACAAGTCTTTGGAAGCCTGTTGAACCAAGCGCAATTGCACCAAAAAATATTGCGCCATTTATCGAAGATTTAAAACAAGCTGAACACCCTTTAGTCGTAACTTCTTATATCGGTAGAAATAAACAATCTGTAAGAGAACTAGTAAGATTCTGTGAAAAAATGGCGATTCCTTTACTTGAATCAGTTCCAAATTACATGAACTTTCCATCTGACAATCCGCTCCATATGGGTTATCAATGGAATACACCGAGACAAAATGATCTTCTTGCACAGGCAGATTTTATTCTCGCTATTGATAGTGATGTGCCATGGATTCCATTCAAAAATAAACCTGCAGATGATGCAGTGATTTATTATATCGACGAGGATCCTCTAAAAGAAGGCATGCCACTTTGGTATATTCCATCAAGACGCTTTTTTAAAGCAGATGCTGAAACCGCTTTAATGCAATTAAATGAAGTTTTGGAGACCGCTGAAATTGATGAAACAAAAATAGAAAAGCGTAGAAAAAAGATAACAGAAATACATTTAGAGCAGAAAAAATTGCAAAAAGAAGCAGAGAAATTCCCAGAAGATGCACTAACATCGGAATATGTTCTAGCCTGTATAAGGGATGTTGTTGATGAAGATACAATTGTAACAAATGAACTGATTTCAAGTTATCAAGCATCTTACACACATTTAAATATGACTAAACCGGGATCAATAATAGGAAGTGGTGCTGGTGGACTTGGCTGGAATGGTGGTGCTGCAATTGGTGCTAAACTAGCTGATCCATCCAAAACAATTATTAATCTAGCTGGTGACGGTTGTTACATGTTTAGTGTCCCTTCAACAGTTTATTGGTTAGCAAGACGATATGATGCACCAATATTAACAGTGATTTTCAATAACCGTGGCTGGAAATCACCGAAATTATCTACATTAGGAGTACATCCAGATGGAATTGCAAACGAGACAGATCGATTTTTTATAGATTTCACCCCACATGCTGATTTATCCAAAGTGGCTGAAGCAGCTGGTGGAGCATATGCACGTAAAGTAGATAATCCTGAAGAAATGAAAGCAACACTTCAAGAAGCTTTAAAAGCTGTAAAATCCGGAAGATCAGCTGTGTTAGACGTTTATTTACCAGCTATTAAACAAGAACAATAAGAAAAGGAGACTGGGGATCATGCAACAGTTTGAAAAAACAAACAAATGTTATATTAACGGAAAATGGGTTGAAGGAGATAGCGGTCGTTCATGAAAATAGAAACCCATGATGATTCATTAATTACGGAAATCAAAATTACTTCAAGAGCACAAACAAAAGAGGCTTTTGAAGTTGCTAATGAAGCTCAAAAAGAATGGGGTAATTCCACAGCAGAAGAACGATTAAATGTTATTAAAAAAGTAATTGAATATTTCAATGAAAATAAAGAAGAAATTGTTAAACTAATTAGTCGTGAAACAGGTGGAACAGTAATAAAAGCTAATGTTGAATTTATGCTTGCAATGGAAGTAATTGAAGAAGCATTAAATTATGCTGAAAGACTTGACGAGGTAACAGAAGTTCCGGGAGATCCTGAAGGAAAGGTTAACAAAATTTATCATAAGCCTTTAGGAGTAATTTCTTCTATTGCGCCGTTTAACTTCCCGCTCAACTTATCTCTACGAAATATTATCCCGGGGATTGCACTTGGAAATGCTGTTGTGCATAAGCAAGGGATTGAAGTTGGGTTAGTGTCAGGTGTTGTCGTAGCAAAAGCATTTGAATATGCAGAGCTCCCTGCGGCTAAAAAGACTGCTTACCTTGTTTTTGAAGTAATCGAGCGAACGATAGACGCAGATGGACAGGCTCTTCTTATTCCTGAAATTACATTTGATACATATTGGACTTCACTAGACATCCGTGCCGATGAAGTTATTTCACTATTTCACGATCATGGTACAATGGAACAATTCCATAGTGAAATCAAAACAGAACTGGACTTGGAACGCCTGCCTTCCGGAAAGTTTGCGACCAATGATTTGGTTTTGCACTTAGGATTGGTTGCTTACAACTTGTTACGAATCATTGGACAGGAAAGCCTGCAGGCAGATGACCAGCCATTACGTAAGAAAGTTCAAAGACGCCGTATTCGAACAGTAATCAAGTCTATGATTACTATGGCATCAAAAATGATTTTTCATGCTGGTAGATGGGTCTTGAAAATAACGAAGACAAACCCGTGGCTGCCAACATTCAGAAGGCTATACAGCACATTTTCCTCAACTACTTAATAAAATAGCTTCAATTATTTGATAAAACAGCCTAAAATACCCATTACCAGTAAAAGTGCAGGCTTATTTGGCATGCCTTAAATAGGTGGATGTTTCATTATTAAGATTAAGCAAGTATCCTTGATGTGATATCAAAACATCTCACTGAAGAAAAAATTAAAATTAAGCTTGTTTCTAGTTAATCGGCACATTTGTCACGGATTTAGGATAAGAGATTAAAAGCAAAATTGACTGGTATGAGTCCGGTTGAATACCGAAAACAAACCAGCCAATTATCTCCTTAAAATTTAGTCTAACTTTAGGGGTCAGTACTATGGGGTACCGACCTCGATATTCGACACGGATACTGATATCTTTGAAGCAAATCCCTTAACACATCACCACTCGTAATTCTTCTTTATCATTTAGTACTTCCTCAATGTTGACATATTGATTTACTTCACCGCCGATTGAAATGCTAACTTTACGATGCGGAACCGCTTGTGGGTGAATAGACTCCACCCTTGCTTGGTAGTTGCATTTCTTCTCAATAATTTCAAACATCCAACCACTGTAAAATGCAGGGATGAAGCCTAACTTCTCTCCATTCACCGACATCACTACAACTGCTTTATGATCATGCGGATTTTCTGGATCTAAAGAAAATTCTACAATGTCTCCTACTTGGAGCTGATCAATCACCTGATCCCCGTTATAATAACGCCAACCTGCAACAAAAAAGTCCAAAGCAAAGTAGCTATTTTCAACGATGATTGGGGAAACGAACTCATAGGCATCTGTTGCTAAAATGCCGCCCGTAGCTCGCAAGACATCCATTTCTGTACACTCCGATGAAAGTCCTAATTCCTGAAGCACTAATTGATAATCCGGTCTCCGAGAGTCTGGTAACCGCCGTGCAAACGGTCCAAATAATGTAGTGGAAGTATAAGTCTTATTCGTATCTAGGAAAGCCAAATGAGGTCGATAGCCATTGTCCATAGCTTCTGCTAATTTTCTTCTATACCCCTCTTTTGCGTAAGAAAAGGTATAAATACCATCTTCATGAAACAACCTACCAACATGGTAACGTTGGCGAGTCTCAACATTTTGCCAAATCAGCCAAAGTTCAAACGGTCTCTTTCTCATACTTTCACGCTCCCTTCATACCAATTTAAAATCCATTCCTTCCGATACATTAAAAGGCGGACAATCCATTCTTTATCTAAATCACTCATTAGGTCGATTGATATATCACGAACAATCGTTACTATCATTTCCTCATTCAAATTATTTAACCCCATTATGATCTTTTCAAGTTCCTTAGGTAAACAGCTGTGAAGAAAGGATAATAACTCAAAATGCCTAGGTCGTTTTCTATCAGGCAATCCAATACTTGGCTTTCCTCGATTACAAAAGCCTGCAAGCATACGATCATCCGTCAGCATCTTTTCCTTTCTTTCAGTAAGCTCGTTAAAACCAAGGGAAGAACCATTGTCATAAATAGGCGCTAATCGCATTCCACTAGGTCCACTTAAAACGCCCCAATTATCACAATGCCGATCATTATTGGCAATCAATGCGTCAAACACCGGTATGACCACAAAATCCTTCTCTAAATTATACGCAGAAAGTATATCCAAGATGTGTGGTAACTCATAGTAAGCTAGCGAGTGTCTGTTAAAATCCTCAAACTGTGCTAAAAACAAGTCTCCACCTTCATACAATTCTTCCGTTCTGGCGCGAAAGTTCTTTGAGATTGTGCCAACCGCATCTTCATGTATAGCTAATTCCACCTCAGCTGTATGAAATCCCAAATGCGCACCAACTTTACTTGCCACATACTCTGCCCAATGTCCCCCTGTTCCTTCTGTGGGAATTTTGAAAAGATACCTTGTTGCATGTTCAGGATCCGCTCCGGGTTCAAACAACCAAAACTTTGTTCGGGTCCCTGATGCATGGCTTTTGATGTCTCGATTCCAGAGCGAGGTATCTATCATTTATCATCGCTCCTTCAACCAAAATCTTTACTATCTATTAGTATATAGATTATTTGTCTGATTGTCACCCAGAAAAACCGAGTAGGAGTCTGTCAAGTATTTACAGGGTTACTATTCACAGTCAAAAATTTTAGTTTTAAAGTCATGGGATGGATGTTACATTTATCATTAACATTTCACAAAGATGAGATAATACTGATATAATGGGGGATAAAGACAACGGTTGGTTAAGGGCTGAAACAAATTTGGTTTTACTTATAAGAGTAAGTGAATTGAGGGAATTTTTTGCTACAAATAGCAAATTAAGATAAGGAATGACTGGAATGATAAATACAGATGTAAAATTTATCCCGAACACTCCAAAAATAAATGTAAGAGAAGCTCAAGGAAAAGAGGCTTTTATCATTTTTATCCAGGGTATTCTACTGAATTCGTTAAAGATATTCTGCAATATTGGGGCCTTTCTAAAGATTCAGTTATTTTGGATCCATGGAATGGTAGTGGGACAACTACTGAAGCCGCAAAAGATTTAGGTTATCATGCTAAAGGGTATGATTTAAATCCAGTAATGATTATTATTGCTAAAGCACGAAATGTATCAGTATCTCAATACGAGGTGTTGAAGGAAATGCAAAGAGATTTCGAAGAGAAATTACAAGCTTTAGATCAACCGTCTAAGTTAAGTTTAAATAATGATCCGTTAACAGATTGGTTTGTGCCAGAAACAGTTGAGGTTATACGCGTTATAGAGTATTGTATCCAGTCTATTTCATTGGATTTCACTGAGAATGTACGTTTGTTTCACCATCTAGAAAAACTTGTAAAGATTACTTCAGAAACAGCATTTTTCTATGTTGCTTTGTTCCGTGTTTTGAAAGAGTTCTCTTCTTCATTTCGGTCTTCGAATCCTACATGGATAAAGAAGCCAAGACAAGAAAATGATCGTGCTTTTTTAGTAAAGAGTCAGTGATTTCGTGTTTTAATGATCAAGTAAATGAGTTGTTGGCTTTACTTTCGAATAAAGTTAATGACTTGAATGTAGAAACAGGTAGTATTTCTTTAGGACTTTCTAACTCAACAAATCTGATAGTAGAAGACGAGTCTGTTGATGCTGTCATTACCTCCCCCCCATATTGTACACGAATCGATTATGCTGTTTTAACTAGTTTAGAGTTAGCGCTCTTAGGTATAAATGATGATGATTTAGCAACGTTACGTAGAACATTAATTGGTTCTCCTCTTACACATCCTACTGAACCTGAAATTAATGTTGATTGGAGAAATTTATGTTTAACCACTATAAATCGAATCAAGAGGCACGAATCTAAAGCATCTGATACTTATTATCTACGTACATATTTACAATATTTTGATGGCTTATATAAATCTTTAATTGAAATTGATAGAGTTTTAACAAGTAATGGAAAATGTGTTATTGTAGTTCAAGATTCTTATTATAAAGATATTCATATAAACATAAACTTAGCTGAGATTGTCTCTGAAATGGCTACTTCACTAAATTGGAAACATACTAAACAGCTTAGTTATACCTCTAAACAAAGTATGTCCTGGATAAATACGAATAGTAAAAAGTATAGAAATATAACGAAAGATAAAGAAACAGTTTTATTCTTTCAAAAGGAGTTAAATGATATGACTAAGGAATCAAAAGTATCGCCAGCTGAACTAATTCAAATTGTGGATTCAAAAATTGATTTAGTTAAGACTCGTACATTAGACTTATCTTTTAATGAATTACTTGATATGTATGAAGATGATGAATTAGAAATAAGCCCTGAGTATCAAAGGCTTTTTCGGTGGTCAGAAGAGAAGCAGTCTCGATTTATTGAGTCATTGATTCTTGAAATGCCCATTCCACCTATCTTTGTTATAGAAGTAAAAGATGGGATTTATGAATAAATTGATGGATTGCAAAGGTTGTCGTCGTACTTACATTTTGAGGTGCTTTAAAAAAGAATATTGATGAAGAGCAATCATTTTTACTATTAACTGGTTGTGATATTGTTCAAGAGTTAAATGGGTATTCATACAATACATTACCAAAAGCATTACAAATTTGGCTAAAACGAAATTTTATAAGAGTAGAGGTAATTCGAAGAGGTAGTGATCAGAAACTAAGATATTATATGTTTAAGCGCCTAAACACTGGTGGAGAAGAGTTGAGTGAGCAAGAAATAAGAAACAGTACAATTCGATTATTAGATAATACTTTTAATGATTTTATTATTCAATTAAGTAAAAGTGAGGACTTTAAAATATGTATTGCCAATCTATCTAGAGAGCAATATGATCAGAAGATTGATCAGGAGTACGTCCTTAAATTCTTCGCATTTAAAAATAATAGAGAAGAGTATCGAAAAAACATCGCACCATTCTTGACAGATTATATGGAAAAGGTTGCTGATAGTCAACTAGATAAAGATAATAACGAAATATTTGATTATCAAGAGGAAGAAAAAATTTTTAAAAAGACATTTGCTGTTTTAAATAAAGCGCTTGGAGAAAATGTTTTTGCAAGAGTGAATAAAAAAAATAAAAATTTTATCATTTCATTATCGCCAAACCATTTTGATGCATTTACAATGGGAATTCAAAAATACTTAGATTTACTGAAACCTGAAGATCAACCAATGATGGAAGAATTAGGACAATTATTAAAAGATATAAAAAGTGAGGACGAATTTATAAAGGTTACCGGTGGTGGTGGAAAAAATACTGCAAATTTCTTAAGAAATAGAATTGAGTATGTTGAAAACAAAGTAGGTGTGTGGATACGTGAACGAGGAAAAGCTTCTTGATATTCGGGCACAACTTGAAGAAGAATTAACGTGGAGACGTGATGAAATTCGGTTGTTGCATAATCAATTGGGATATGTTTTGGAAGATGATCAAAAGCGGTTCAGAAAAGCTCTTATTGTAATGTTATACTCACACTTTGAAGGGTTTTGTTCAACCGCTTTTCAAATTTATATAAAAGCAATCAATGAGGAAGCATTAAAAAGAAAACAATTGAATAATAATCTTGCTGCTAATTCTTTCGCGGATGTATTTAAAGCTTACGAAAATCCTCATTTAAAAACAAAAGAATATAGAAAAATATTTAAAAATGATCCTCCTGAAGAAAAGGCGATTGAAAAGTTTTCCAGACAAATATATTTTGTTGAAAATCTAAACCAATTTTGGTAAGAACCTGCTTTTATTTCTGATGAAATTATTAATACAGAATCAAACCTCCGTCCCAATAAATGCTAGTAAATATATAAATATAATTTATATATGCAATACTAATTTACCCAGCATGGTAAAATATAAGCAGCGAGGTGAAACAACATGAAAACGGGTGTAGCGAATGTGCCACTGCACGGTGGATTTTGTCCGCCGTGGTTATTTAAAAAAATGCGGGATCTTGGTGCAACGATTATTGAAGTAATTGTAATGGAATATGGTACAACAGAAGTATTGAGAAGGCTGTCAGATCCTGTTTGGTTTCAGTCATTTGGTAGTGTATTAGGGTTTGATTGGCATTCATCGGGATTAACAACGGTCGTATGTGGGGCTCTTAAGGAAGGGCTTAGAGATGCTCAAGGGGAATTAGGTTTATTTCTTGTTGGGGGAAAAGGGAAAGCATCAAGGAAAACCCCAACTGAAATTATCGAAACAGGAGATAAATATGGTTTATCCAATGATTTATTCGCTTTACAGCAAACGAGCCGAACAGTGGCAAAAGTAGATTCCGCAGCGGTGCAGGATGGATACCAGCTATACCATCATTTCCTTGTGTTTGATCGGGATGGAAATTGGACCGTCATCCAACAAGGAATGAACAGTAAAAATCGGTATGCTCGCCGATATCACTGGTTAAATGAAGACCTCACTGATTTCACAAGAGATCCGCATAAAGCAGTGTGTGGAACGAAGGAAAAACACGTACTTAATTTAGTTGCAGGAAAAAATGAGGCGACTAGGCTTGCTTCGGTGGAAATTTGCCAAGAAAAGCCGGAAGAAATTAAAAAAGTATATAATGCAATTGTGGAACATAATGGAAAAACAAAACAGGTGCCTGAGCAATTAAGTCTCTTTGAAGATCCGGATGATGGTCGTTTAACGCACGAACAAGCCGGTTCGATTATTACGATGCCTCCTGAGCATCCAATTCCATCTCCACGTTATTTGGATAAAATGTTATATAAAATGTATGACCATCCGCCGGAAACATATCGACAGTTATTGGAGCGAAAAGGGGTCGGGCCAAGCACATTGCGCGCATTAGCTATGGTTGCAGAAGTGACACACGGTGCTCAACCGACGTTTCATGACCCAGTTCGGTATGCCTTCGCACATGGCGGGAAGGATAATTTTCCGTTTCCAGTCTCCCGTGAGGATGTGGATCACTCCCTGTCTGTATTGCAAACAGTGATTGAAAAGGGAAAAATGGGGGAAAAGGATAAATTAGAATCCCTCAGGAGACTTGCAAAACAACAAGAAAAACTCGTAACCAATTAAATGTACAATTTCATTCAAGTAATATTTTCAACCAAAGACAAATGAAAGTGATGGTTAAAAATTTAAAAAAGAAGTAATCACACTAGTCTGGATGATTACTTCTTTTATACGTTGTATATAGTGGAACAAAAAGATCTTTATGTTTTTTTCTTTCATTATTCAATTAAAAGTTCTGGGTGAACTCACTTATCAGTGGTTGGTTTTTGCCTTAGGATGTATTTGTATCGTTGCTTTTAATGCTTCCGCATAAGCTTTGATGTTTAAAAAATTATTTCCAGCGGTAGAAGAAAAACTTGTATCTATCACTATCGCCAGCTGGGAAGTTTAAGGAATGGAAGTAATTAGTGCTACAATTAAAGCATAAAAGCAAAAAACTATGATTCGCTGTTTATTGACTAGACACTGTAAAAAAACATATACTTAAAATACAGAAACCGTTTTCTTTATATGAACAATACTATTTTAAAATCCTCTAAAACTTCATTTAAATTGCATATTCAATACTTTTAAAACCTATTATTTGATGTAAAATTATTTTATTTTTCCTATATAGATAGGAGTAGAATTCTATGTCTAAAACTGCTAAAATTACCGATTTGATTTTTGAATTGTTTCACTTACATTTTCAGTGGATTATATATACCTTAAAGGGGTTCGTCATTGCTGGATTATTTCCTTCTATAGCAGCTATCTTTGCTGTTATTCGGCATTGGCTGCTAAAAGGAAGAACAGAGATGCTTACCAAATTGTTCAAACAATATTATGATGAAAATTTTAGGGTTGCTAATATTTTTGGATGGAGCGTTTTATTGATTACTCTTGTAGTTATTACAAATTTTATATATATGTCTTATTATCCCGAAAATATCCGCCTAATTATGTATGCTATCCTAGTATTTATGTCCATTATTTTGTTTATTATCTGGGTATATTTGTTCCCGACCATCGTTCACTATAAGTTATCTAATCATGATTTATTTCTTGTCATGTTAAAAACAGGATTTTCTTCTATATTAGGTCTGGTGTTACAAATCATTTTTATTGGGATCCTTCTTTTGATTATATTTAGATTGCCTGCTCTTCTTCTCTTTTTTGGCTTAACACCATTAGCGTTTTTTCAAATGATGGTTAGTATAAAGATATTTAATAAATTGAATTAGATAAATTAAGTATTTATACACTTTAGGTCTTATATTATAGAAACCGATTTCATGGAAATGCCACCATCCACCCAAAATAATGGTTGATTTTTTGTTATAAGTCTCTTATACTTTAATTGAAATCGCTTTCTTAAAACGATTTTGGAAACCGGTTTCCAAAAAGGTGTTTGTTTTCCTGCTAGATCTTACTTATTAATTTATTTCCTGAAGGAGGTGCAGGGAGAGTAATCCGATTATAAATAGTTTTTGGAAGTTATTTGTTAGTCACTCAAAAATAAATATGGGGGTTTAATGATGAAAAGTACGAAACGATTATTTACTTTATCACTAGTTCTGTTCTTAGCATTTTTCTTGGTTGCCTGCAGTAATGGGGATAAGGATGAATCAAGTAAAGGTGATAAAAGTTCAGGTAAAGATATTACATTAAACTTTTGGACATTTGGTGCGACCGGGTATGAAGAACTAATAAAAGAGTATGAAAAAGAACATCCGAATGTGAAGGTTAAATTTAAAACCTCTGAGAATGCCGATCATCATGATTCTTTGTTTACTGCAATGTCTGCAGGAACTGGAGCGCCAGATATTGCTATGATTGAAGTTGATCAGTTAGATCGTTTTAAACAAGCTCAAGACCGTTTTGTTAATTTATTTGAGTATGGTGCTGAAGATATTCAAGATCGTTATCAGGATTGGGCTTGGAATACTGGACAAAGTGTAGAAGGAGATTTTATGTTTGGACTCCCGACTGACATCGGACCAAAAGCATTATATTATCGTACAGATGTGTTTGAAGAAGCGGGATTACCAACTGATCCGGACGAAGTTTCCACTTTAATAGATTCTCCTGAAGCGTTAAAAGATGCTGCGATAGCGGTTAAAGAGAAAACTGGGAAGCCATTTGTAGACAGTATGGAGATGGCGTACAGAGCCTATCTAGATGCAGCGCCAGAAACCCATCTAAATCCTGAAGGTGAATTAATAGCCGATAAAGAAGGAAGCCTTGTGAAAAAAGCGTATGATTTTGCTGTAGAATTAAATGCAGAAGGCTTGGTTGGAAATTACGAAATGTGGACCCCAGAGTGGGCGAACGCAGTAAATAATGGAGATTTTGCAGTAGAGCTAGGACCAGGTTGGCTAAAAGGCTGGATGGAAGGAAATGCTCCTGATGCATCAGGATTGTTCCGGGTTGCCACTTTACCATCAGAATTTTCCGCAAACTGGGGCGGTTCATTCCTAACAGTTCCAGCAGAAACAGATCATCCTGAAGAAGCATATAAATTTATTGAATGGCTAACATCTCCTGAAAATCAACTAGAATCTTTCAAGAGTCATGGGTTATTCCCTTCTGCTCCAGAAGTATATGAAATGGATGAGTTTAAAACAAATGAAGATGAATTCTTCGGTGGACAGGTAACTTCTGTTGTGTTTGGTGAAGCAGCAAATGATATTACAGAAGCTGTCTATAAGGGCGAGAAATATGTATCCGTAAACAATGAAATTCTCACTGCGCTTACAAACGTTCAAGAAGGTGCTGATCCAGATAAAGAATGGGATGAAGCTATACAACGCGCTGAGGACCTAGTAAGTCGATAAAGTAGGATTTTGTTCAGAGAAAAAACCAGCATGGCGGCTAGGGGCATGCCTCCACCATCTATCATGAAAAAGGTTTCTTTTGAAACTGCTTAATAACATAATCAGTCCTGTCTAGCTCCAGTGCTAAAGCCATAGCATATCTTTTTGGTGGGGCGAGCTTTAGCGCAGTCCCAAAACTTCGAGTTGCTCCACTAGGATAAAGAAGACTTGCCGAACGAAGTGAGGCTTAGTCCACTTATACCCTTGCGGTGAAAGTTAACTTCGGTTCACTGACGTTACCGTGTTTCCTTTATCTCCGTTGCGAAGCACTCCAGTTTGTACGTTGCTAAACGGGCGCTTGCGCTTTTCTTAATTACTGAGGATATGGTGCTTTCTAGAAGTGCCATATCCAATTGTTTATAGAAACGAGGTGGAAGAATGGGATCGCTAAAAAAGAAACAAAAAAGTAATAAAAGATATTTATCTGAAGAGAAAAAGGATATGATATCAGGATATCTATACGTCTCACCGTTTTTTATTATTTTTATTTTAGTTGGTTTGTTTCCAACGTTATTTAGTTTTTATTTGGCATTTCAAAATTGGAATGGTTTTTCACCAATGGAATTCGCGGGATTTGATAATTTTAGAATTATCTTGACAGACTCGCTTTTTTGGAAGTCTGTATACAATACAATTATTATGGGACTATTAGGAACGGCACCTCAATTAGTTGTTGGAATAATTTTAGCGTTTCTATTAAATCAAGCATTATTGCGTTTTAAACAATTTTATAGAGTTACAATTTTTATGCCCTATATCACATCAATGGTCGCAGTTGCATTAGTATTCAGTGTTATCTTCAGTAATCAAGATTCTTCCATGGCGAATTATATAATAGGTCTATTTGGATTGGATCCAGTAAATTGGGCCACTTCGGAATGGGGTACTAAAATAGCGATCTCTCTTATGGTCTTTTGGAGATGGGTCGGATATAATACCATCATCTATCTTGCAGGGCTGCAGAGTATTTCTAGTGAATTATATGAAGCTGCAACGATAGATGGAGCGAGTAAATTTCAGCAGTTAAGATATATTACAATGCCGCTTTTAAAACCATTTATTCTATTAACTGTTTTCTTTTCTACAGTAGGGGCATTACAGTTATTTTCAGAGCCCACGGTATTTTTAGGTCAGAGTGCATTTACTAGAGATGAGGCTATGACGATTGTAATGTATTTATATCGTGATGCTTTCAGACTACAGTCATTTGGTACTGCTTCAGCAACAGCTATTATTTTAGTTATCTTTATTGCCGTATTAGCAGCAATAAATTTATATGTAACTTCCGGAATTGGCAGGAAGAGAAAAAGGGGTGTAAGTAAATGAAACAAATTGATATAAAAAGGTTTACATTAGGCAAGGTGTTGATGTACGCATTTTTATCCCTTGCATCTCTTTTATCCCTGTTTCCTTTTTACTGGATGTTTGTTATGGCGACACGCCCAAGCTCAGCATATAATTCAATACCTCCTACGATAACACCTGGTAATATGTTAGTTGAGAACTTTCAAAAGGTATTACAGCAAATCGACTTCTTTGGTGCGATGTGGAATTCTTTCATTCTTTGTACCGTCGTAACGATAGTCGTGTTATTTATAAGTTCCTTAGCTGGCTTTGCATTTGCAAAGTTTAAATTTCCAGGGAAAAATGGACTTTTCATTGCAATTTTATTAACAATGATTATACCACCTCAGTTAGGATTAATTCCGCAATATTTGATTATTGCGAAGGCTGGATTATTAGATACGCTGCAAGGAGTTATGATTTTATCGTTTTTAAATCCATTAGGAATATTTTTAATGAGACAATATATAAGTGAATCGATTTCAGATGAATTAATTGAAGCTGCGAAATTAGATGGAGCCTCCAATTTAAAAATTTATCGGAAAATTGTGCTTCCGATTATTCTCCCTGCTTTTGCAACATTAGGCATTATTGTATTTACCTCGGTTTGGGGAGAATTTTTATGGCAGTTTACAGTATTACGAGATCCAGAAATGTATACGATACAGGTGGCTTTGGCTTCACTGAATAATACATTTAAAGTGGACTATGGTATGCTCTTGTCGGGTGTATTTTGGGCAACTATTCCATTGGTTATTATATTCCTTTTGTTCAACAAGCTATTTATAGCAAGTATTACGGATGGAGCTGTTAAATCATAACTATGAGTGGATGTTCAAAAAGTCCGGTAAAAATGGCACTGCGAACTTCTGCGTTGGCTTGCTTTTCCGCTCCTCATGTACCCACTGACGTACATTCCGGTGCTCTAAGCTTCGCCGCCTTGAATTTCGACGAACAGGTTGTGCTAGTGTCGGCGCCCGAACAGGACGTTTCGACGTTAGCCGACCTAGGTCTTTTTTTATCCACCTTTTGAACATACACTATAATTTTTCTTGGTATTGAGGGGATGAAATGAAAATAACAATTAAAAATATTGCTGAATTAGCCGGTGTTTCACCATCAACTGTTTCAAAAGTAATGAATAATTATAGTGGTGTTAGTGAAGAAACGAGAAAGGCTGTAATGGATGTGATCAAAGAAAATAAATATCAGCCCACATATACGGCTAGAACACTAACTACCAAAAAGTCCAAGCTAATTGGTTTAATCTATGCAGGTGAGATAAATGTAGATTTCACCCATCCATTTTTTAATGAAGTTATTACTTCCTTTAAAAAGACAATTGGAGCAATGGGCTATGATATTATCATGTTTTCAAATGAAAACTTTGAACATGGTGATGGTAGTTACTTAGCTAGATGTAATTATTATCATGTGGAAGGCTGTGTCATTATTGCAGGTGATGATATAGAAGAAGGTGTACAGGAACTAGTTAAAAGTGGAATTCCATGTGTTGGAATTGATATTGAATTAACGGGTCCGAAAGTCAGCTATGTAATGACAGATAATGTAAATTTATCTACCAAAGTTGTTCAACAGTTATATTTGGATGGAATAAGAGAAATTGCATACATCGGTGGCATGAGGGACTCTGCTGTTGCTCGGAATAGAAAAATAGGTTTTGTGAATGCGATGAAACAGTTAGGGATGGAAATCAATAAGGATTGGATGCAATATGGTGATTTTTATGAAGAGAGTGGCTATATCGCAATGAAAAAGCTTTTAAATAAAAAGCCATATCCTAAAGCTGTTTTTGCAATTGCTGATTTAATGGCCTTTGGTGCGTTAAGAGCAATAGAGGAAGAAGGGCTTCGCGTGCCTCAAGATATTCGAATTATTGGTTGTGATGATATAAACGCATGTCGATATAGTAGCCCAAAGCTTTCCACCGTAAAGCAATATAAAGATAGATTAGGTAAATTAGCTGCAAATGTATTGAATGACTTAATATCTGGCAAAAAGCAAATAGAGCCAGTTTTGATTGACTCAAAGTTAATTATAAGAGAATCCTGATATCGCAGTAACAAGTGTAAAAGCCAAAATTAATAATGTAGGGCAAATACAATAAATGAATGTATAAAAGAGGATGTTCAAAAAGTCCGGTAAAAATGACACTGCGAATTTCGCACGAATGCTTGTTTCTCCGCCGCTCATGTATCTAAATGCATACATTCCGCTGCTCGAAACTGCGCCGCCTCGAACTTCTTGGTCCTTTTTATCCTCCTTTTTGAACACGCACTAAAAGGGTGGCATTCTAATGTGTAAAGTAACAGACAAAAATGAATTTATCATGGAAGACTTTCAGCGATTTCACCCCTTTTCAAGTTTTCTGCCAGGGATTGCTGGAGAAAATGGAATTCCGCTTTGGGCATTTTATGTTAACCGCGGACAAGCAATGGCGGGCTTTGGTATACGAGATAAAGATGCTTCCATTACAGAATTTTTTCCGGCAGATAAATCGTATCAAATGGTTCCACTTCAAGGCTTTCGTACTTTTATAAAAGTGCGTACAAAGGATGGTCATTTTGTTTTCGAACCATTTTCATTTATTCGTGATAATGAAACAGTAAGTGAAAAATTAACAATAGCAGAAAATCATTTAGAACTTGATTATTATAACGAAAAGCGTGGGTTGACGTTGACTGTGGAATATTTTACCCTTCCTCAAGCTCCTTTGGCGGGTCTTGTAAGGGAAGTGCAATTAAAAAATATTCATAATGAGGCACTGGATATTGAAATAGTTGATGGTTTAGCAACTATTTTGCCTAGTGGTCTACCTCATGCTGCTTATAAGGAATTAGGAAATACTTTAAAAAGCTGGTTTGATGTGGAAACAGTAGATAATCAGTTTAATTTTTATCATTTACGTGGAAGCACGGAGGATAGTGCTAGCGTTTCAGAAATACAGGAAGGAAACTTTTATGCTAGTTTAACTGTTATAAATGAGAAAGAAGAAATAGTCAAGCCACTGTACGATCGTGCGCTAATTTTTGGAAATGATCTTACGCTTCAGAACCCTGCAGCTTTTCATACGCAATCTATTTCTTCAATTAGAGAGGAAAAACAAGTGCCCACGAATAAAGTGTCAGGTGGCTTTACAACCTTAAACAATAAAATAGTGCCTGGGGATACACTTCGTATTGTATCTCTAATTGGTTATGGAGAAAATCGGGAAACAGTAAAAAAATTTATAGATGAAGATTTTCAATATGAAAAGATAGTTAAATATAAAAGTATTGCCAAAAATATCAGTAAAAAACTGACTCGTGTTGTGGAAACGAAAACCGCCGAACCCTTATTTGATGCTTATGTTAAGCAAAACTATTTAGATAACGGATTACGTGGTGGATTTCCAGTACTTTTTGAAAATAAAGAAAGTCAAAATATATTTTATCTCTATTCCCGAAAGCATGGAGATTTAGAGCGAGATTACAATTTTTTCTCAATCAGTCCAACATTTTATTCTCAAGGTAATGGAAATTATCGTGATATAAATCAAAATCGTCGTCTTGATGTCCTGTTTAATCCCAAAATAAAAGATTATAATATTAAGCATTTTATTAACTTAATTCAACTTGATGGCCATAATCCCCTTTTGGTTAAAGAAATCCGATATAGCTTAGATTCAAGTAAAATTGATTTCTCTAAATATGGAATATCAAAGCAGAACTGCAAGAAATTAATAGAGTTATTTTGCGCCCCCTATGCTCCTGGGGATGTTTTGAAGTTTGTAAGCGATCAGTCTATTCCCCTCTCCGTCTCATTTGAATGCTTTTTAACCGATATACTTTCTGAAAGTGAAGAATCTTTAGAAGCAGAGCATGGAGAAGGTTTTTGGGTTGATCATTGGACATATAATTTGGATTTATTAGACAGTTTTTTAAAAATCTATCCAGATAAAACTAAGAGCTTATTTTTTAATACTCCGTATCGATTTTATGATAGTCCAGCTTTTGTCAATCCAAGAACAAAAAAGTATACATTAACAGAAAGTAAGCTTCGTCAGTACAATGCTGTTCAGGTTGATCACGAGAAACAGAAGAAACAAGAAGTGATGAAACAGCAATGGGTTAGAGGTCTTTACGGCAAGGGAAATATTTATGAAACAAACCTATTCTCTAAACTATTTTTACTTGTCGCAATAAAGACTTCTACAATTGCGCCGTTTGGATTAGGAATTGAAATGGAGGCCGGAAAGCCGGGATGGAATGATGCTTTAAATGGATTACCCGGGATGCTTGGTGCTAGCACATCGGAGTTGTATGAATTGAAAAGGCTTTTATTACAGCTGCAACGTATTTCTGATGTTTCAGTAGAAAAAGTAATTCTTCCTGAAGAAGCACGTGAATTAATAAATGGTTTGGAAATGCTCATTTGTCAATCTGATAAAAGTACGATGGAAGAGGAAGTAAAATACTGGAATGAAGTAACAGCTTTAAGAGAAGCATATCGTTCTTCGATAAAAAATGGTATTAGTGGGAAAAGCATGGAGTTACCGATAAAAGAGGCAATGAAGATAGTAGATGTTTTTCTTCAGCAAGTAGATCATGCATTAAAAAAAGTTGAAAGGTACACAAAACAAGGGCTTATACCGACATATTTTTATTTTGAAGCAGAAGTAGATAGCAAGAGTCCTTTTAAAGTTAATGAATGTAAACCACATGCAGTGACTCCATTTTTAGAAGGGATAGTTAAAAAGCTAAAGCTAAGTAATTCAGTAGAGGAAGCTAAAAGGATATATGAAGCTGTTCGCCAATCAGATATTTTTGACAAAAAATTAGGTATGTATAAAACTAGTATGTCTATTGCTGATGAACCAATTGAACTTGGCAGAGCTAAATTTTTCACACCGGGTTGGCTCGAAAATGAATCTATATTTATGCATATGGAATATAAATATTTGTTGGAGGTATTAAATAAAGGCTTAGCAGAGCAATTCTTTGAAGATATGAAAACTTGCTTCGTACCTTTTATGGATCCTTCAATATATGGTAGAAGTATTTTAGAGAATTCATCATTTATCGCTAGTAGCGCGAACCCAGATGCATCAATTCATGGAAAAGGATTTGTTGCGCGATTGAGTGGCTCGACTGTTGAGTTTTTAAATATGTGGGTGACTATGTTCATTGGTAAACAACCTTTTGCGTATGATAGGCAGAATGATTTACTCCATTTTCAGCTGCAGCCTACCCTACCAGGCTGGATTTTTAAGGAGGATGGAACTGTTTCATTTAAACTTTTTAGTTCCATAGAAGTAATATATTGTAATAAAAATCGTTGTGATACCTTTGGACAAGATGCTGTTAGACCAGGAAGTTATACAGTTGTTTATAAGGACGGTAGGAAGTATGAAATATTTGATTCTACAATCAATGGTTCTATGGCATATGATATTCGGAATAACATTGTTTCAAAAATAAGTGTAAAACTAGAAAGAGAAACATCGATAGAATGATTTGGAAATTGCAAATAAAAAGAAGACTTATATTTATTACATTTAAGTTGAACTGTAACGTTTTCGATAAGTAGATAAAAAATGTGAGAGCTCTACAGAAACTTTGTTTATCATTTATTCATTCTTCTTTCTTAAGCAATTGATAATCACTTTTGATATGAAATGAATACTAACTTCTAGGAAGGAAGAGATATTTATGAATAAGTATATTGCTTTTGATATTGGAGGTACAAATGTTAAACACTCAGTTTTGCTAGAGGATGGAACCTTTATTGAAAAAGGAAAATATAACACAAGGAAAGCTACGATAAAAGAGTTTTTGGATGATCTGACAGCAACGATTAAAGGTTATCTGCAAAAATATGAAATATCGGGAATAGCTATCAGTTTACCGGGTTTTGTCAATGTAGAAACTGGTTATACAGAAGATGCCGGCGCCATTACGATATTGAATGGAAAAAATTTAAAAACTCTTTTAGAGAATGAAATTTCATGTACCGTAGAAATAGAAAATGATGGGAATTGCGTTGCTTTGGCGGAAAAATTTAATGGAAATGCAATAAATTGTAAGGATTTTGTATGTATAACAATAGGGACCGGTGTAGGTGGAGGACTGTTTTTAAATAACAAGATATTCCATGGTCATACGTTTAGGGCTGGAGAAATTGGATATATGCTAACGCCACGAAGCCAAACTGGAAGCGAGATAATGAGTGATAATGGATCTACTTCGAGTTTGATAAGAAGCTATAAGGACTATAAAGGTTTAGATGAAAACGAAGTAGTAGAGGGCAAAGTTATTTTTCAAGAAGCGGAAAACAATGCGGAAGTTGCTTTACTTATAGACAAGTGGATTGAAGGAATAAGCTTCGGTGTTTTTAATATTGCTGGCACACTTAATCCGGAAAAAATCTTAATCGGCGGAGGGGTTAGTGCCCGTGAAGGATTTGCTGAAAAGATTAAAGAAAAATTAGAACTGCAAAAAGAATGGGAGTTTATCAAGGTTCCTATTGAAACGTGTAAACATAAAAATGACGCGGGTATGATTGGAGCATTGAAGCATTTTTTAACTCAAAATGATATAAAAAGTAAAAGCTTATATTAGAAACAGCACAGACTTTTCAGATATAAAATGTATTACTAAAGGAGAGAGACACAGTATGTTACATGAAAAACTTAAACCATTTCCAAAAAGCTTTCTATGGGGAGCGGCTTCTGCTGCATATCAAGTAGAAGGTGCATGGAATGCTGACGGGAAAGGTGTTTCAAATTGGGATGAATTTGTGCGGATTCCGGGTAAAACATTTAAGGGAACAACAGGTGATGTAGCTGTAGACCATTACCATCGTTATAAAGAAGATGTGAAATTAATGGCAGAAATGGGGCTTAAAACATATCGATTTTCTGTCGCTTGGACTCGTATATTTCCGAATGGAAAAGGTGAAGTAAATCAACAAGGAATTGATTTTTATAATAATTTAATCAATGAATTAATAAAGCATCATATTGAGCCGATTTTAACGATCTATCATTGGGATTTACCACAGACACTGCAGGATGAATATGGTGGTTGGGAGTCAAGGCAAATCGTAAAGGACTTTACAAACTATTGTATTACATTATATAAAGCATTCGGTGACCGAGTTAAATATTGGGTTTCCCTAAATGAACAAAATGTTTTTACTAGGTTAGGCTATCAATCTGCGATGCATCCACCTGGGATTAAAGATGACAAGTTATTTTATCAAGTTAATCACCATGCAAGTTTAGCCAATGCTTCCGCCATCAAAGAGTTTCGTAAATATGTTCCAAACGGAAAAATTGGTCCAAGCTTTGCTTATTCACCAGCATACCCCGCAACATCGAAACCTGAAGATGTTCTTGCTGCTGAAAATGCGGAGGAACTGACAAGTCATTGGTGGATGGATGTATTTGCTTGGGGTACGTATCCTATAGCAACTTGGAATTACTTAGAAAGAAAAGGGATTGCTCCACAAGTGGAAGAAGGAGACTTTGATCTGCTTAAAGAAGGGAAACCTGACTTTATGGGAGTGAACTATTATCAAACCACGACTTATGAAAAAAATCCGATAGATGGAGTTACGTCTGAAGGACGCTTTAATACTACAGGGGAAAAGGGAACAACAGAGGATACAGGTATTCCAGGCTTATATAAAACTGTTACAAATGAAAACTTAAGCACGACAAATTGGGATTGGAATATCGATCCAAAAGGTCTGCGTATTGGTCTAAGAAGGATTACTAATCGTTATAAACTCCCAATTTTAATCAGTGAAAATGGTCTTGGAGAATATGACATACTAGAAGATGACGGTTCAATAAATGATGATTATCGTATCCGTTATATTCAGTCCCATATTAAAGCTATTCAAGAAGCGTTAACCGATGGAGTAGAAGTTATTGGTTATTGTGTATGGTCATTCACAGATCTGTTAAGCTGGTTGAACGGATATCAGAAACGGTACGGTTTTGTTTATGTTAATCAACATGAGGAAGGAGAGCACGATCTACGTAGAATTAAAAAGAAAAGCTTTTACTGGTATAAAGATGTTATTGAAAGTAATGGAGAGGGTTTAGAGAAGGAATGAATATCTGGAAAAGTTACACGTATCACATCAAATGAAATAAAAGCTCGTTAAAGTTGGATATTGCTCTAACAATATTATAGTTACCTGTATAAATATCAAAAAACGATTATTCCGATTGCGGCCAGTTGTAAAGAGTGTGGAGAAGAAATGTACTTGGAGTATTACAGAGAGGTACATGGACAGGAATACAAATTTTCAGATATCCTCTAGTCTTGGAAAGGGAGAAAAGAATCGGGTTTTGCCAGGTTTTTCTTAAAGATAACGAGCAATTTTCAATATTTTAAAGTAAAACAGATGATACAGAAAAATAAAAAAGTGTTGCAGACTAAGAAGTGGTCTGACAACACTTTTTTATACATCACGTAATATTCTTCACTTCATTTTTCCGCTGTTTCATTTTCATTCCGATATAATATAAAATTCCTGTCATGAAAAAGGATTGTAGTAAAGGCATGCACCAAGTTGCTCAGGAATATGAGGAGCTAACGCTTTCCAAACAAGATCTCCGCCAAGTGCATCACTTTCCCAATAAATCGAGGTTGGTGCAGGACGTTCTGCAGATACCACGGAACCCCGATCGACAATTACTTCTAACGGACGAAATACACCATCATTTACAACATCACCGGAACTAGTAATGCTTAAAAATACGACTCTTACGGCAGTGACTAATGCGGAATAAGAACAGTTAATTGGACCAGGAACTTGTGGATGACTACCGCGAAAATCACAAATAAATTGATCATCTGAAATCGTTACTTTCACTTTTACTTGAAATGGTCCATTGCCAAAGCCGTCATTATCGATATAGTCACTTGCTTCAAAGGTTCCTTTTGGAAGTTTTTTCATTGCTTCCCGTGCTAGTATTTCTCCTTGATCTAGCAATCGATCAATCGATTGTAAAACAACCTTTGTATCATAACGTTCGCAAAGTTCGGTTATTCGTTTATGCCCGGTTTTTAATGTCGCAACTTGTGCCCATAAGTCACCAATTGATAAATCTGGCATGCGGACATTTGCCTTAATCATTTCAATCAAGGCGTCATTTACGACTCCTTTATTAATTAGTTTGATACATGGAAATTGTAGCCCTTCCTGAAATACTTCTGTTGCATCATTACTGAAGGAACCTGGGTCTTTACCGCCTACCTCTGTCCAATGGGCTTTTTTGTTGGGTGCCCTCCCACCAGGGTGAAGTAAGGAGTGATTTTTTATAAAACAATCCTTATTGGTTTGAAACATAATGTTAGAGACCCTTAGATTGATATTGGAATCCATTCGACTTGAGTCTTTTTAAAATATGAAGGATCAATCAATCAGAACACTTGTTTCCATTTCCGTTTTATGATACGATAGAGTTAAGGAAAGTCGGAACGCATATTTTAATTGGGAGTGTGATATAATGAAGGTGCTGGAAAAAGTGAGGTATAGTTTTAATGAGAGTAGTCCGAATATTCATTTAGTTAGGGAGGGGTCTCGGAGCTATACGAATCATGATTTGTTGTTTAAACAGTTAATTCGTTATTTTTTTAAGGATTTTATGGAAGCTTTTTTTCCGTATATTTATGAACAAATTGATGTAGAATCAGTAAGCTTCCTATCCGGAGAAGTTTTCACGGATATTATGAAAGGGAGTTCAAGAAGACTTGATATTGTTGTTGACACAAAACTAAAGGGTACAGGAGCAATTATTATTATACATATTGAACCGCAAAGCTCTGTGCAGCAGGATTTTCACAGGCGGATGTTTCAATATTATAGTTTCCTGTATAATGAATATCAAAAGCCGATTATTCCAATTGCGGTGTTTAGTTATGAAGAGAATTGGGAAAAAGATGATTTTAGTATCGATGTTTTGGATACAACTTATTTGTATTTTCGTTATCATACCCTACATTTGAAGAAGATGAATTGGCGAGAATATCTGAGAAAAAATAATCCCGTTGTGGCAGCATTACTTAGTAAAATGGGGTTTAAAGATGAAGAGCGCGTGCAAGTGAAGGTAGAGTTTATGCGGATGCTTTGGCGTTTGCAATTAAATGAAGCCGATCAGCGCTTAATATATGGATTTTTTGAAACATATGTAACATTAACAAAGGAAGAGGAGGCGAGATTTGTGAAGGCGGTAAAGGAATTTGATGGGTCAGAGGAAATATTTAATCTTCCAATTTCTTATGAAGAAAAGGGGAGAGAGAAGGGCCTCGAAGAAGGACGGAAAGAAGGAAAGAAAGAAGTAGCTCTGGAAATGTTAAAAGAAGGTATTTCCATAGAAATTATTAAAAGAACGACAAAGCTAACAGTGGATGAGATAGAAGAATTAAGAAAACAACTGTAATCTAAAGCTGATGTCGGAAGAGCGGATAAAAAGATTATCTCGTGGCATTTCTTCTGAACTAGGATGACAGACGACTCAACAATTTGTTGTATATTTCCTCGTTTGGAAAGAATTTTATCGTTTTCCGTCAGAAGATTCCATCTAATTGATGGTGTGGAAGAGATCCAATCGATCAGATGAGATGAACGTCGGTTGGCGTAAGCCAAAAATATTGAACTTTCTTCTATCTTTTGGTAAACCATAACTGCATTTGTCCTTTGAAATTTGGATATAAGGAGTGATTCTTATATTGGCTGGGCAAGATCCATACTTCTTTGATCCGCAAGCACGAATGATGGTGACTGCCGACGGATTTTATCGTTTTGCAGAATTTATGAAAAAATTAGTAGACAAGCATTGTGATGGAAGATTGGTATTATGCCACGAAGGTGATTACAGTAGAGCGTATTTACCATTTTGTGGCAATCGTAGAAGCGATGAGTTGGATTGAAACAGAGGCAGAGGATCCATTTATGGAGAAAAGGCAAGGAACATGGAGAATGTTCAAGTAGCAGTCGATATTGCATTGCTCTTACTTGGGGAAGCAATCGATGCCTTTTCTTATGCAGATGATTTAAATGGTGATATTGGTTCGCTTATTACGGGAACATTGGAATTAATCGAAGAAATTGGGTCAAGAGACGTTGATTAGTAATCATAAAATGGAAATATTTGAAAAATTATTAGCTCAGACAGACAATGATGTTTTCGATGGTTGGTCGGAATTGATTTGTTATCAATTTGTTTTGCTTTTTCAGATGATGAAAAATGTAGGGAACAGTTAAAAAACAAAATGGAATCAATGATTGAAGAAGATACCAATGACCTCTATTTGCAGTATGGAAATGAAAAATTGCTTCAACTGTTGTTTCAATTGATTGAGGGTTATGGTACAGAAGCCGAGGCGGAACAATTCATTCATGAACATTTACAATATTCCTCCTTTAGAGAGAAATTACTGAACAAGTACCTTCAATTTAAAAATTATGGGAAAATAATTGAATAAGCGAAAGAAGGAGAAAAACAGTATCAAGATTCTCTAAGACCATTATCTAAATGGAAAAAATTCCGCTATAAAGCATTGAAAACTTTCAAAAAAAGGAGAACAGAGAATCTTAGCAAAGGACTTTTCTTGGGTGGAGATTTTAATTATTATCAGGAACTGAAAGAATTGGCTACAAATAATCAAGATGAGTTTTATATAAACTTAAAGCTAGAATTAAAACAAGGGAAAGGATGGCACACCACTAAATTATTCCTTAATCTGATCGAGGAAGAAAATTTTCATAGAATAATTTTATGTTGACATTGTGTTAAAATGGACGTATCAAATTAGAATAGGAAGAATAAAATGAGTTGGCAGTTTTGGAAGAAAAAACAGGGTGAGCAAGTACCCGCAAAAGAGGAGGTTTTAAAAGAAAAGCTAGTGGGATTACGGGAAAAAATAGAAACCCTTGAAAATCAAATGAATAGAATGATACCAATTTAGTTTAAACACGGTAAAAATTTAGAAGAGAAAATAGAAGAAATCGTTTATTTCTTGACAGAAATTAAACGCGAGAATGATTTAGTCATTCAATATAAACATAAAGAAGAAAAAAAGGTTACACAAATCATTCATCTACTTGATGAACTTGATTATGTAGCATCAGAGTTGGATGACATCGACAAACGGTGGCACGTCGTGTTAACTCAATGGATTAATATTTTACTGAAAAATTTGAAGAATAGGAGTTTATCAGTTGGATATTGATAAGCCATTTGATCCTCAAATTGCAGAATCACTAGAAATGGTCGAGAAACATGAACTTACTACCTTATCAATAGTAGCCGACACTAGATAGGCTAAGGGATCAAATAGATTAGTAGTATAGTTCACTGGGGGCGTTACTGTCATAATATAGCCAAATGCATCATTTATTGCCTTGGCCGGGGGATATTTTAGTTTGATTTCCCGCTGGTACAAACAAAGGTAAGCCCAGTGCATTTTTGATTCATGATATAAGCTGATATAGAAGGAAATGCAGGTGATGGCATTTTAGTCGTGACGATAATATAAAAGGTCGGGATTCCGCTAATCTTGATTGCTCTGTCGGTTTAAGGGTTGATGACTTTATTTTTTGACAAAGGGAGAAAATCACATTATAGTAAGAGGGGAACGTATGATTCATTGGGGTTAATGTAACCACTAGTACAAATCAAGGAGATAAGTATTTATGAAATTATATGAGACTTTTGTTAGCAAGAAAAATAAAAATAATTTGCCTCCTTTTGAGGAAATTTCAAATGCAGAATTAGAACAATTATTTACCAAGGAAATGGTATCAGATAATCGAATTGCAGAATTGTTTGGCGTGAAAACTTCTAAAGTTACCTATAGAAGGAGAAAGAATGGGATTACTATTAGAAAGGGAATAATTGATGAAGTGCTAAATCCCAATACAGATAAAGGAAAGCAAATCAATCTGCAAATGAAAGAGGAGGTTTTTACAAAAGAAAATCTAGATAAAATATCAAAAGCTATTACTCATTTTGCTTTTAGAAATGGTCCTATAGAAGATATGCATGCCTACCCAAATAATCAGCTGTCAGAAAATGATATGAAGGTATTAAACAAATTTATGGTGAATCGCTTGGCGTATATTTTTGACTTAATTATAGATGAAAAGTGGCTAGAATTAGGTGTGTTGATTAATCATTTCAGTTTGTATGGTGAAGGTTGGGACAAGGCTGAACTAGAAGATGGAGGAAATAAAAAAATGGTTAGAAGGCTATTAGGGGAAAAGTAAAATTATCTTATAAATTGCAAAGGAGGGGCAATTGTGCCAATTGATGATATATATATTTCGTATACAAACATATATGATAAGGATCTGCAATTGATAAATGGTAATGGAGACATTACATCGTATATTACAGATGAAATGCTTGAACAAGAAAATCCTGCATCGGTAGGATCTATTATTTTTAATTTTTATAATACATATTTGTTTAACGACAACATTTCACTTATTGTAAGTGCTGATGCAATCTCAGGTGATGAAGAATATATGATTCATACTTTATTGGAGGGTAACCATGAATATGATTTAGAATTTGGTGGAAAAGTAGTAACGCTTGATAGAATAATAATTGATAATCAATATTATAGTGAAAGGTTAGAACGCTTAATTTTGAAAGAGTTTATTGACTATTGCAATTATATGATGTTTGACTATTTAGTTGTTATTGCTGCTAAGCCAGTAAGTTGTAATAAATCAACAAGAATTGTTGAATTCCCTCAAATAAAAATGTATGAGGATTTCAATTTTGTTAATTTGGGTGGTACGGAAAAACGAGCCCCTGTAATGGTTAAAAATTTAAATTTATTAGATTAATAAAATGAATTTTAGGCCTGAATTTATTTTTATTTTTCCTATATAGAGGATGTTCAAAACTCCCATGTCTTATTAGACACCGCAATGAATGAAAATGAGGGTGTGGCGTTTAATAATTAATTACTTTGTTTATTATAGATACTACAGAGCTTGGTGATCGTACATTTCTATGACGAGCACTTCTACCATAGGAAACAACATTTTCGATGATTAGTATTCCTCGCATTAAGGGATGCCCTGGCGGAGCATCTAGTGGCGTTTGCTCATGTATCTAAATGCATACATTCCGCTGCTCGAAGCTTCGCCGCCTCGAACTTCTTGGTCCTTTTTATCCTCCTTTTTGAACACGCAGATATAGATAGGAGTAGATGGCTATGTCTAAAACTGCTAAAATTACCGATTGGATTTTTGAATTGTTTCACTTACACTTACATTTTCAGTGGATTATATATACTATAAGGGGGTTCGTTATTTCTGGATTGTTTCCCTCCACAGCATCTATCTTTGCTGATATTCGACATTGGCTGCTAAAAGGGCGAACTGAGATGCTTACCAAGTTTTTGGATGATCTGACAGCAACGATTAAAGGTTATCTGCAAAAATATGAGACATCGGGAATAGCTATCAGCTTACCGGGTTTTGTCAATGTAGAAACTGGTTATACAGAAGATGCGGACAACTTTTTCTTCAGGCAAGTCAAGATTGGTTGACAGAAGAGCAAGCCATTTCTTGGAACGATTTCGATCTTGGAGAAGAATCGGTCAATTATATATCATGAGGAAAGATTACGTATTCTACTTGGCTCTTATAACATTTATCCCGTGGCCTTAATCCTCATGAGTTATCTTTGCAGAAATTGTATAATAGACTCCCCAGGTGTAAGCAAAAAGAACACGTTAATTAAGGACTGTCAGTTAGCAATAAATTCCTATGATTAGATACAATGACTCAAAGGAATTATATCCAAAGATTTTTTTAGAAAAGAATAATTGGAGAGGATTTATAGTGAATAAAAAGGTCGATTTGATTGAGATTAATGCCTTGTCTAAAAAAGTGGCTACTGCAAAAGAAGTGGTTGTTTCCGACTTAAATACGGTGAGTGCTTGTATTGATCAGTTAAGCTCGATGGAATCTTTTCAAGGAGAAACAGCGAATTCTGCGAAACAATACTTCAGTTATAGCCACCAAACTATTATTGCTTCTTTTCAACATATATTCATTAACATCCATGAAAATTTAAAGGATCATATAGACACTTTTCAAACAAACGTTGATACGAGCGAGTCGGCAAGACTCTTAAGTCATTACCTTGAAGAGTTGAAGAAAATATTAATGAAAATTTTACTTCATTGGAAGAAGTCTCAAATGAAGTAAACCGTACTCTCTTTGATGTTTCAGACCTAATACCTTTGTCAAATCCTGATTTTAGCCATGTAAGATATGCACATAGCGAAACCTATAAAACAATTGAAAATCTAAGGATGAATTTAGACGCTTTTTCAAATCAGGTAAAAAATGATGAAATTGAAGAGATGCTAAATCATCTAAGCAATTTGATGAAAGAGTTACAAACATATAAGGGGCAAGATAGGTTTGACAATTTAAACAAAGGAACTAATGCCATATTACAGGATATGCTATTCAAAGATGAAGGCCCTTTTTCAACATTATTTGTTAAAATGGCAAATGGTGAACATTTAAATTCGAATGAAAGATATATGCTATATAACTTATTGCAAAATATTTACTTAGACAAAGATATGAAAGATGAAATTGAACATATTGCTGCTATTATCAACGAAAGAGACATTGATAAATTAAAAGATAGATTAAATGATCAAGTGGTCATGACGAAAAGCGCGTTAGAAGATGAGATGGCAAAAGTGATGGCTTATCTATATACTGGGAACTTGAGACCTAGCGAGATGAATGTCGATCGGAATCAAGGGCAAAACTGGAGGCTTACTTTATGTTGCTGAAAAACTATTCCACTGCGATGAGTAGATGGGATGAAGTAATTGCAAAGGTTGAAGAATTGAAATATGAAAAAGATCCTAATGATCTGTCCGGACATTATTTTGACTCAAAATTATGAATGGGACCATATCGGGAAGTTGATAGAAAAAACATGACGCTGGATGAATACCGGGACTATGCTTTACGGGATAATGGATTGGACGGTGATCCGGTAAAGTTTTTCAATAACTCGGAAGTTACTTACTATACGAAAGCAAATTCTCATAGTACATACTTGCATTTGGAGAATAAAAAGTTGCTTAAAGAACAGGCAAATAGCACTTATAAATTTATCGGTGCAAAATTTTTGGATAAAGTCATTGGTACAGCGGCTGATTTGAGTAAAACGAGTATCATAGTTGGCACATTTGGAACGCTAGTGGAGCATGATATTGAACAAGGTGAACTAGAAGATAAAATAACTATTGGTAAAGCACAAGAAGTTGCAAGTATGTTAAAAATGGAATTTGTTATTTCGGAAAGTGAGACTGTACCACTAGGATCCCGATCAAAACTGGGTGTACAACTTCATCCTACTGATAAAAGTTATGATGTTCTTGATCGATGGGAAGAGGAATATAAGAAAAATCCGAACCTCCCTTATCCAGAAGAGCAAATTGAAGCTTTAGACTGGGAGGGTATTAATGAGTTTTTAATTGAGTATGACACAAAAATCCCAGATGACATATCAGATTATATTACGGATGGTTAATGAATTACAAAATACTAATTTGGATGTAAAGACTACTTACTTAATATTTTATATCAAACTAGTAATAACGTTAAGTGGATAGATGGGATCAAAAAGGGGTGGATGCTCATGAGAAAGACTCTTATTTTAACGTTTTTTTTTAGTGCTGCTTATTGGTTGCAGCCAAAAAGTAACGGAAGAATCGTTAATCGAAGGAACTTGGATTGGAACTTCAGGGTATGAAGATGAGGAAGAAGAGGGGGAACCAAACTGTTATCCATTTGAGGACGGCATTGAATTTAAAAGTGAGGATACTGTCTATGTTGAAACATATGATAGGGATTTTGACTATTGGCTATCAGATAAAGAGACAACTATAACGTTTTTGGACAAAAGTAGATATTATAGTTATGATATTAAAAAAAATGGTGAGGATAAAATAATTTTAGAAGGCTTGTTTTCACAAGAAGGTCGTGGTTGTATAATGGTACGAAATAAAGATTAAGGTTAGAGCTACAATCACTACATAGTAAAAAGAACTTTCTACAAGGAGTCTACAATTGCTAAGCAAGCTTATTTTAATCCTTCTCCTATTCCTGCTTATCGGTTGCAGTCAAAAAGTGACGGAAGAAGAGATAATTGATGGGATTGGGGCTGCAATATCTGGGTGTGGAGCAGGGGAAAAGATTGAGATTTCTTCAAAGTCTTACCTATTGCTATTAAGCTAAAAGAATAGCAGAATATTTAAAAATAAGAAAGAAGACTTTACCTAAGAAGTAGGTGAAGACTTCTTTCTGTTTTTTACTTGCAGATAAGAAAGCTGTACTCTTTTTATCAAAGGGATTGTTGCCATCTATCAAAAACATTATTTGACCATTTCTTCATTATTTTTGATCATTCTCTGGACAACTTCTACTGGCTTGAAATCAACATTGCCACGCAGTAATTCCAAATAAAATTTATGCGTTTCTAATGTCCGCTCGATATTACTTTCACGTTTAAAATGAATCATGTTCGGCTTAATGATTTCATAAATCGTTTTCCCGATTTCTATAACGAACGGATTATTCGTTGCCTCCAGTACAGCATAATGAAATTCTAAATCGATAAGGGCAAGTTCCTCTGGGCTCAATTTAGGATCCATTCTTTTTATTTGAGACTCATAAACTTCTTCTATATTTTTGATATTCTTTTTCTCATTGGTAATTATCATGTTCATTAGGAGGATTTCGAAGTGTTGACGAAATTCGATAAGCTGCTTCATGTTATTACTGTGCATAATCAAACTGAATATCAATGGATTTAAGGTAAAGTGAGAAAAATTGTTTGTAATGAACATCCCTTCACCACGTTTAATTTGTATGACACCAATTGCTTCTAGGATTTTTATCGCCTCTCTAACTGGGGTTCTGCTCACTCCTAACTGTTCCATCAATTCCTTTTCAGTGGGCAATTTGTCACCTGGTTTCAAGGTTCCATTTAAAAGATTATCTTTAATAATTAGTACAATTTCTGAGGATATGGTCTTGTTTTGGTTGATTTTCTCCATCGAAAGTTTCATCATTATTCCCTCCTGTATAGCTTAAATTCTAATGTCAAGAATTTACTGTATTTTAAAATTCAAATAATATAAGTTTTCAGTAAATTACTATTTACAAACACATTTTACTTTGATAGAATGTGTACAACATAATACATCATACGTATTATGTACTTTATATTTAATATACTATATATTTTATTTTTTGTATAGAAGGAGATGGTTGTATTATTAGAAAGCGATCTAAATATATTTGTTGGGTGATATTAAAAAGAGTCGAATTTTCTTCAAGGAATCTAGTAACCCCCTGACAAGCGGTAACTTATATAGGAGTGTCAAAAAATGAATGATAACGAAAAGCTGGTATTAGATTGGATTGAACAGAATAAGTCCGAGTTAGTTAATGCAACCAAACTTCTTTGGGATTATGCTGAGCCTCCTTTACAAGAGTATCAATCATCTAAATTGTTAATGGATATTCTAAAAAAAGAAGGGTTTAAGATTGAAATAGGGTTAGCTGGCATGCCCACAGCTTTTGTTGCTACATGGGGAAGTGAAAAACCTGTCATTGGAATTTTAGGAGAATATGACGCATTGCCAGGCCTTTCTCAAAAAATAGTTGGTAAAAAAGAACCGGTAGAAGAAAATGGATATGGCCATGGATGTGGACATAATCTTCTTGGGGTAGCAGGTGTTGGCGCTGTGATAGCTGCAAAAAAAGCTATGGAAACTAGTAATCTAAAAGGTACTATTAAATTCTACGGGTGTCCAGCTGAAGAAACAATGATCGGAAAAATCTTCATGGTTCGTGATCAAGTTTTTAGAGATACGGATGTATGCTTAACATGGCACCCCGGTGCACATAATTCATTATGGGGTAGCAGTACATTAGCTATGAATTCTGTAAAGTTCACTTTTTACGGAAAGTCATCACATGCCGCTACGAATCCGGAATCAGGAAGAAGTGCACTTAAAGCAGTTCAACTTATGGATACGGGTGTTCAGTATTTAAGAGAACATATTATAGATGCAGCGAAAATTCATTCTACTATTACATATGGAGGGGATGAGCCAAATGTCGTCCCTGAACAAGCTCAAATTTGGTACTATATAAGGGCTCCGTACAGAAAAGACGTGGAAGAAATATATGAGCGAGTCTTAAATATTGCTAAAGGGGCTACTTTAATGACAGATACGGAGCATGAAGTTGATCTGATAACTGGATGTTATCATATGTTGCCTAATAAAGTGCTAGGACAAGTGTTATTCAATAGTTTGAAGAAGGTTGGCCCACCAGCATTTGATGCGAAAGATAAGAAATTTGCAGAGGAATTAGTTGATTCTTTCAAACCTGGAACAAGAGAAATGGTTGTCCGATTAACGGGTGCACCTGGAGAATTGGTCGATACAAATTTACATGATTCAGTTTTAGAACCGTTCGATGAAGGTAGAATATTGCAAGGGTCTACAGACGTGGCAGACGTCTCTTGGAACATCCCCACCGCCCAATTTAATACAGCATGTGTACCAACTGGCACACCAGTGCATACATGGCAATTTACTGCATCTGTAGGTTCTGGAATTGGAAAGAAGGGAATGTTGGTGGCTGCCAAGACGTTAGGACTAAGTATTATTGAACTGATGAAAAATCATTATCTTGTAGACTTGGCTAAGGAAGAATTAGATAAAGAAATATTAAAAGCCGAACCTTATGAGTCACCATTACATAATGTGATAAGCTCGCCTATTCCATAGAAAAAATATTAATTAAATTAACTTCATTTAACTATAAACAGAGATCTTTATTCAAGGAATGGGTACAGAAAGGGGAGGATTCGGAAAAACATAAAACTATATGGTAAGTTGGAAGAAAAACCTATAACGTCAAGTGATTGATGGAGCGAATAGATGGATGAATATGAATAATTCTATTAGCAATTATGATAATATGTATTGCTTCTAAATTCTGAATATTTTAACACTTCGCATTGAGAATATTTTTAAAAACCACACGTGTTTCCGAAAGGGGTATAAACGTTGAAGAAAAATGAAAAAAAACAGGAATGGCGTTTTGCAGTTGCTAATAAGGAAGCGTTAATTGGTTGTGTGCTAGCTGTAATAAATTTTGTTTGGTGGTATGGATTTGCATATGGAATGGGTTCTAAACCGCCGGAGGAATATACGTACATACTAGGTTTTCCTGCGTGGATTTTTTTCAGTTTGATATTAGGAACGTTAGTTATGTTTTTGCTCGTTTTTCTCGTTGTTAAATTTTTACTGACAGATATTCCTCTTGAGGACGA
Organism: Pseudogracilibacillus sp. SO30301A; assembly: GCF_037072025.1. NCBI lineage: Bacteria > Bacillati > Bacillota > Bacilli > Caryophanales > Bacillaceae > Pseudogracilibacillus > Pseudogracilibacillus sp. SO30301A. Next base: position 75,538 of record NZ_JAXHDD010000014.1, read on the forward strand.
AGAGGAAAGTAATGAGGAAGATGAGGTGATGACCTTATGAAATGGGGAGTAGTAACACCCTTATTTTTATTGCTGGCAATTGTCTTTGTAGTTGGGATGTGGTCGAGTCGGAAATTGGACAAAGAGGAAGGATTTTTAAGTGATTACTTTCTTGGTAGCAGGGAATTTGGTGGACTACTTCTAGCCATGACCATGGTAGCCACATATGCAAGTGCGTCGAGTTTCCTAGGTGGTCCAGGGGCAGCATACTCCATCGGGTTTGGTTGGGTGTTGCTAGCTATGACGCAGGTGGCAACTGGATATTTTGTTTTGCTAATTTTAGGTAAGAAATTTGCAATCATCGCAAGACGCTATAATGCTATTACCTTTATTGATTTTTTAAAAGAAAGATATCAAAGTACTGCGGTCGTTCTTTTATCTGCAGTAAGTATTATTGTTTTTCTCTTCTCCGCTATGGCAGCTCAGTGGGTAGGTGGCGCTTATCTGATTCAATCTATAACAGGGGTAAGTTATATAGGAGCTTTGTTTATCTTCACGATAGCTGTTTTAATTTATGTTATTGTTGGTGGTTTCCGTGCAGTTGTTGTTACTGATGCCGTACAGGGAATTATTATGCTAGTTGGTACATTGTTACTGCTTATTGGTGTCATTATCGCAGGTGGAGGTTTATCGAACCTTTTTGCAGATTTGACAGCAATTAATCCAAATTTGATATCACCTTTTGGTGCGGAGGGTAATCTAACGGCCGCCTATGTATCCTCTTACTGGATTCTCGTAGGGGTGGGGGTTGTGGCACTTCCACAAATTGCAGTCAGGGCAATGTCTTATAAAGATTCCAAATCGATGCATAGAGCCATCATAATTGGGACTGTCGTCGTAGGAACGATTATGCTTGGTATGCATTTGATTGGCGTGTTCGCACTTCCGATTATGCCTGGAATTGAAGTGGCGGATCAAGTTATACCCCTAATTGCTTTGGAGGTATTGCCGCCATGGCTTGCCGGAATCTTGCTCTCTGCACCATTGGCTGCAATTATGTCAACAGTAGATTCACTATTATTGATGGTCAGCTCATCTGTTGTAAAGGATGTCTATATTAATTATGTAAAACCGGATGCATCGGTCAAACATGTACAGAGGGTAAGTATGGGAGTAACTGCGATAGTAGGGGTTGTCGCTTTTCTTTTAGCAATTAGCCCACCCGATTTATTAATCTTCTTGAATTTATTTGCAATTGGTGGCTTGGAATCCGCATTCATGTGGCCAATGATACTGGGGCTTTACTGGAAGTATGCAAATAAATCTGGTGCACTTGCATCAATGGTTACCGGTTTTGTCTCTTATATTGCAATTCACTTTTATAATCAGGCATATGGAGATCTCCTGGGAGTACATACCGTTACTGTACCAGTTTTTCTTTCCTTAATTGTATTTGTAGTTTTCAGTTTGCTATTTAAGGAAAAAGCATATGAATTCCCGACACAAAATATAAGTAAAGGGGCATAGGAAGACAAAAGTGAAATCGTTAGTGTTTGAATCAATTTCACGATTCATTTAGTCGAGCACAAACCTGAATAATCTTTAGATTGCAGAAGTACATCGATTTCTACTACAGGTGATCGCTTTTCGTGGGCGGTGCCCCGGACAAGGGGTATGCCGACGTTGCCTGCAAAGGGCATTTTTAGTCGGACTTCCTTACATATCTTACTGGTGAGTCTACACTGTGGCCTTTTGTCTCGCAGGAGTCGCTATCTTTCGTTTCAATAGTAATGAGTAGTTAATATAGACGAACAACTAATAAATATTTTACTTATTGTTCTATTTTTCTATTTGGATTAGTATTTATGAAATTGATTCGTTTAATAAAAGCATTATACTAATATGCTTAACATTAGAATTAGTTATTTGTTTATGTTCTTCAACCAAGAAGAATATGGTAAGTAAGACAATTTGAAGGAGTGACGCATGTTGAATTTAGTAATGAGCTGGAATGAATGGGCCGATCTTGATGCCACAGCACTTGCTTCCTTGGTGCATAAGAAGGAAATTACTCCAACGGAAATTGCAAAACAGGCTGTAAGGGGGATTATAGCATTAAACCCAGAGATTAGCGCTGTGGTCGAAGTCTTTGATGATGTAGTTGATGATCCAGCGAAAGATGGTATGAATCCTAAAGGAGTATTTGCAGGGGTTCCTTTTCTAATGAAAGATTTAGGACCTACATTGAAAGGAAGGCTCCAAGAGATGGGGTCTTTGCTAATGAAGGGTAACCGAGCAGAAACGGATAGCTTCCTAACGAAACAAATGCGCCAAGCCGGATTGAATATTATCGGGAGAACGACAACCCCAGAATTTGGTCTGTGCAGTTCTGCGGAGAATCCAGCTGTCTACATTACACGTAATCCGTGGAACCTAAATTATACGACTTGTGGCTCTTCTGCTGGCACAGCAGCTTCCGTAGCAGCGGGTATCGTACCTATAGCTCATGCGACAGATGGTGGTGGTTCCATTCGAATTCCAGCAGGAGTTAACGGGAACATTGGTCTCAAACCTTCCCGTGGTGTTTTTTCACTTGCACCAAAAGGGTCGGATTTGATGACTGTAGTATCCTTTCAAGGATGCCATTCTGGAACAATTCGCGACACGGCTGCTTTTATAGATAATTGTCGAGGAGGTGCTCCAGGAGAGTTTATGCCATATTGGTCGCCTCCTGAACCTTATACCGAATTGATAAAAAAGGATCCAGGAAAACTTCGAATCGCTGTTTCACACGAGTGGGGAGATTACCGCGCTGCACCGCATACTGTTGCTGAGTTAGAGCGAGCAGCTAAATTTCTTGAGGAGCTTGGACATCATGTTGAATGGGTACTTCCAGATATTGATTTTCATGCTACTTACGAAGCACAAACCGCAGCTTACATAATGAATTTTGCACAAACAATTTCAGAACAGTTAGAGAAAAAAGGCTTGGAAGAACCGCCTGACGCTTTGGTTGAACCAATATGTATCAAAGTCTGGGAAGAAGGGCGTACCGCTACTTATGCAGATCGTGCTAAAATGCAGACGCTATTTAATGAAACTTCCCGCAGAATGGGCGCTTTTTTTGAAAACTGGGATATCATTCTCACCCCTACCATGGCGAAACTGACACCATTGTTAGGAACAAAGGAATACTTGACGATTAGTGATAATCCTTCCGTTTATGATTGGTTTGAAAATCTCTGGAGTATATTCGCTTATACACCGATGGCCAATATCTGTGGCCTACCGGGAATTTCGCTACCGATGTCAGAAATGGAGAACGGAATGCCACTTGGAATGCATGCACTCGCACGCCAAGGAAATGACGGGCTATTGTTGCAATTAGGTGCACAAATTGAACGCGCACTGGATGGAAAATGGAATCACGGACGGAAACCTGATGTTCATGTAACAAAGATTAATTCAGCATATGGACAGAGGATTTAACAGATGATGAGAAATTTTATTCTATGTAAAGAAACAACCATTTCACGACCACTGGAATTTGGATTTATACAGCTTGCGGATTTCCACTGCAAGAAGGCAAGTTACTTCTTACTTTATGATACTGGAGGCTGAACGATTTTTCCCGATTCTGTTTAGATTACCGAGACTAGTTTGATAGTTTCTATTTTAACTAAGATCTTTACCCTTTTCTCGCCTCCTAGTTGATTGTGAGGGATATCAATTGTAAAAAGGATGATATAAATGAAAGTATATAAGATTGCCGTTTTGCCAGGAGATGGGATCGGACCTGAGGTAACGAGAGAAGCGGTGAAAGTACTGCATAAACTTTCCGAAATAGACTCCAGATTCTATGTTGAAATGAAAGAATTCAACTGGAATAGTGAGTACTATCTTAACTATGGGAAGATGATGCCTGAAGATGGGCTCGAGCAGTTAAAGGAGTTCGATGCGATTTTATTTGGAGCAATCGGAGATCCGCGGGTGCTGGATTCAGTTTCAATATGGGAGTTAATTTTACCAATTCGCAAACATTTTCAGCAATATGTTAATCTTCGTCCGATCAAACTTTTAAGAGGATTGGAAAGTCCTTTAAAACAGGAAGTACCCATTGATTTTGTTATAATCCGTGAGAATAGTGAGGGCGAGTATTCGAATTCAGGTGGTACGATGTTCCAAGGAGAAACTAGGGAAATGGCTGTACAGAATACGATAATGACAAGACAGGGTGTCAGGCAAATCGCTGAATATGCCTATGAATATGCTCGTGAAAATGGATTATCAAAAATAACGAATGCCACAAAATCTAATGTTGTCATTTATACGATGACGTTCTGGGATCAAGTTGTGGAAGAGGTTGCAAAAGAACATAAAGACATTGCTTATGAAAAATATTATATTGATGCTTTGGCCACTTATTTTATTCAAAGACCAGAATCTTTCGAGGTTGTATTGGCATCCAATTTATTCGGGGATATCTTATCGGATTTAGGGTCGGCAATCGTTGGAGGATTGGGGATTGCCCCGTCTGGTAATATAAACCCTGAGGGAACATTTCCTTCTATGTTTGAAGCGGTGCATGGGTCTGCTCCAGATATCGCTGGAAGAGGCATTTCCAATCCAATGGCCCAAATCTGGTCAGCAGCACTTATGCTAGCGCATTTAGGTAGAAAGGATCTTCATGATTCTATTTTACAAGCGATAGAAGAAGTATTAATGGAGAGGAAAGTATTAACACCAGATATCGGGGGAAGTGCTACAACCGTTGAAGTTGGAGATGCAATTATCAGTAAATTAAAATTAATGGAGTGATTGGATGACGCTTCAAGGTAAAACAATTGTTGTTACTGGTGCCGGTGGAGGAATGGGAAGAGCTGTAGTATCTTTATTACTGGAAGAAGGCGCAAATGTGGTCGGTTGTGATGTAAGTATTACTGCGCTAACTGAGTTTAAATCGAACGAGAGATTTTTAGAATACGTAGGAAATGTATTGGACGAAGTAACAGTACAGGATATTTTTAAAGAAACGTTTCATCGCTTCGGCTCCATTGATGGACTGACGAATGTATTGGGAATTGCTCAAAGTGCTACATCGATTGAAGATTGTAGTTTAGGTGATTATCGAAAAATTATGGACGTGAATATGACGAGTATTTTTTTAACGTGTCGGGAAGCTGCAAGTTATATGAAGAAACAAAAACAAGGAAAAATTGTAAATGTAGGTTCCGTTTCGGTGACAAGGCCTAGACCAGGACTTCAATGTTACATTGCTTCAAAAGGAGCAGTAGAATCTTTTTCGAAAGCCTTGGCTTTAGAACTTGCACCATATTACATTAATGTCAATGTACTTCATCCTGGACCGTCAGATACGAATATGCTCGGTCAATTTTCAGAACGTGGAGCAAATGTCGATGATACGAAAAAAACGGTATTTGAAAAGAGTGTGCCCCTAGGAAGGCTGCTAAAGCCAGCAGATATTTCTCAATCAGTTAAGTTTCTGCTATCGGATGCAACAAATATGGTTACGGGAGCCGTCCTGCATGTCGATGGCGGAAGAAATATATAGTTGTCTGAAGGAGAGAACGCAATTGCAAAAGTTTCAGATGTATATTAATGGTAAGTGGATACGACATACAGATGCTGATGGAATCGTTGTAAGAAATCCATCTAATGGAGATAAAATTGCTGTTATCCCACGTGGAACGAGAGATGATGTTGATAGCGCTGTTAAAGCCGCTTATACTGCTTTTCGCGGTGAGAGCTGGAGAAAAATAAAAGCGTTTGAACGTGGGGAAATATTATTTGATTTAGCTGATAAAATAAAGACACACAGAGATGAATTAGCTGAACTTGAATCTGTTGATGTAGGAAAACCCCTTTCTCAAGGATACGCCGATGTAGATGCAGCAATAAGGTATTTTCGCTTTTATGGAGGTGCTGCCGATAAGGTGATGGGTAACACGATTCCAATTGAAGATGGATTACTGGATTACGTTGTGCGTGAACCAGTTGGAGTTACTGCTCATATTATCCCGTGGAATTATCCCTTGCAAATTATTTCTCGTAGTGTAGCAGCAGCCCTCACAACGGGAAATACGGTTGTCGTAAAGAGCGCAGAGGATACACCGATGACTGCAATGCAGATCACGAAATTTATTGATGAACTCCAGCTGCCTGCAGGCGTATTTAACCATGTTACCGGGTATGGTCATGAAGCAGGCGCAGCATTAGCAAATCATCCACTAATTAATCACATTACATTTACAGGTTCGGTTGTAACTGGGATTTCAGTGGGAAAGGCTGCGATGGAAAATGTTGTGCCATCTACATTAGAGCTTGGGGGAAAGTCTCCGAATATTGTATTTGCAGATTGTGATATCGATAGAACGGTAGAGGGTGTCGTTCGGTCTATTGTTCAAAATACTGGGCAAACATGTTCTGCAGGAGCGAGGCTACTGGTGGAGGAATCATTTAAAGAAACATTTTTGACGAAAGTTATTGAACGGTTCAGAAATCTCACGATTGGACCAGGCATTCAAGATAAAGATCTGGGACCGATTTTAAATGTAAAGCAATTCCAGCATGTCATGGGAATGATTGAACTGGCAAGGAAAGAGGGAAATATTCTTTTTGGTGGCAAACAGCTGACTATAAAAGGGTTTGAAGGCGGGAATTACGTGGAACCGACCATTATCGATGGTGTAAGTATGGACAGCAGACTGGCGCAGGAAGAAATTTTTGGTCCCGTGCTGACCGTCTTTACATTTAAAGATACAGAGGAAGCATTGGAATTAGCAAATAGTACTGAATATGGTTTGGTCACAGGCATTTGGACAAAGAATATTAACAAGGCTCATTACTTAGCTAGCAGAATTGAGGCGGGGCAAATATTTATTAACAATTACGGAGCAGGTGGCGGAGAGCAAATGCCGTTTGGAGGATATAAGAAAAGCGGGTTCGGAAGAGAAAAAGGATTGGCTGCGCTGGATAATTATACGATTCTGAAAAACGTGGCAGTGAAGTATCGTTAGGAATCTAGACTGAGCGATAAGCTTTTATTAGCTTGAGGATTTGGATAATGTCATTGCTTTTTCTCAGTAGGCTTCAACTGAAAGAAGGAATTAGGGGAGCACCAGTAAAGCTGTTACCAACATGCAATCCCCCCGTCCTATTAGATGGGGGAATAAAGTCGTTAATTTTTAAGGACGTCCTAGCAATACGGTTACTTGACAAACTACATTATTAAATAACCGCACTCCTAATTTAATTAGGAATCTTTCCTATTTATGTCGTTTTCGGCAGATACAGACTATGAGTGCGCTGTCTGCTTATAATGGACTCTTGTCAAATTTTCCATACAATTCTTCGAGTATAACCCATTATAATAAAGCAAACTTTCAAGTTCCTGATGAAAAAAGTAACGAAGAACAAACGGTTCTTTGGTTTAACTACATTAGACTTATCTTTCCAACGACGATTCGTAAAGATATATTGTACTAACTGACTTTTATGATCATACGAAAGTCGATATGATCTGCTACAATGATATCCTTCATTATCTAGCCATGAATCGTCGGCATAATCCTTTTTCTGTCCTAGGGGACGGATGTTTACAATATAAAAAAATGTGCTTCTATAAACAAATACATTACTTCGGATATGCATAAAATACAAAGCGGTCAGGGGCATTCCCGATATAGGAACATGGATAACATGTCGGTACAGTTAAATACTCATCTGGAGACTAGGGTCGATGACGGTTATGGTATAAGCAATGACGATTTTATGGTCGGAAATTTCATAAAATAAATGTACCATGTTCCATTTTCACATGAAATTCATCGCCATGGGCAGGTTCGCCAAATTGCCTCAAGACCGTATCACGGTGACCAGACAGTAAAATTTGTTTGTTCTCACCAGGAAGCCTGTATCGGAATAATGGCCGACCCTTGTGCGAGTTCTTCTTCATCGGTTCCCTCAATAATGGGAATTTCTCTTCCAGTTTTAGTATGTACAACAGTCCGATTGTATCACCTTGTTGCATGTTTTCATAATTGGCATGGAGGACCTCGGAATCATCAATTTCCCGAACGACATCCTCTGAGATGAACCCTTTCGCCTCATCTAACCGCTTCCCCTCATCAAAACTTCAGCAATTGTCCTACGCCATAAATCAGGAATCCCGCACCGACAGCGATTAGTAGGTAGGAAATAAATATAAACAAATCTAATCCCCCATTATACCACAACATCTTATTGTTTTTTCTGAAAAATAGTCATTTAGTGCCTTGAAAAATTTGGAATAGATTGGTATGTTATGATCAAATGCAACTTTTTACGGATAAAGGGGTGAGGCTATCGTGTTAACGGGCCCTGAAAGAATTGAAATTTCGGATGATCAATTAAACCAACTGAAAACCGTTTACAAGGAATTGACAGAAGATGTCGCATCCCTATTGAATGATTTTTTCATTCCGTTTGAAATCATGCAAAGTGAAGGGATTTTTACAGGAACGTCTGCAGAAGCGTTCACATCATTTTGCATGCTTGTCAATGATTATTTGGAGGCGCGTTTCCAGATGTCACTCGAGGAACTACAGGAAGCGGCAGCGAATTTTGAAGAAAAAATTAATGAAGTCGAATCTTATACAGGATGAGGGGATCATATGTCATTAGAAATTAAAGTGGAGCCAGATACTGTGAAAAGTCTCGCTGAACAGGCTAGAAAAGTGCCAAATGAGCAGATCGATCAAGCGATAGAAAAACTAACACAATTAGAAGGCGACCTCTCGAGTTGGAAAGGTGAAGGTCCGTCTGGACATGAAGAAGCTGTGACAGAATTAAAAAGAGCATTGACTAGTTCAAAAGACCTTTTCACTGCCATTCTTGCCACACTCGATCATGCCATCGATCAGTTTACGGAAGCAGACCAGGAAATCAGCGATAAATTTGAACGGCGCGTCAAGAATCACCTTTCTTAAAAAAATAGGACGTAACTATTTAAGCGTAGGAAATATACGCTGACTCCTGCGGGAATTAAGGCATCGGTGAGACCCCGCAATGCTTTTTGAAGGAAGGCTGACTAAAACCGCTCTTTGCGGGCAACATCGGCATCCCCCTTGCCGAGGCAAGACTCAACAGCCGCCCGCGGAAAGCGGAGTATATTTCCGCAGCGGGAATACAGGTTACCCCACTTAAAGATACCGGGAGGTAAAGATGGATAAGGCAGCACAAATTGCAAATTTTAGAAGTTTGGTTTCTTCAAAACAAGCGAATTTACATTCCTATTACGAAAAAGATCGCGTGTATCAACAGCAGTACAATGCGGAATTTTCGAAAATCCGGCAGCTTGAACGGGAGCTTGAGGATTTGCTTTTTTATAAGAAAAAAGCGATGAAGGAATACACGTATATGGAAGAACTCATCACAGGGGATGGATCACGGATGGGCCGGATTCAGCTCGTCAAACCTGGACGGCTCGAGGGCCGGGCACTGGAATCGATTCAAAACAGAATCGATTCCCGCAAGAAAGCCCAACAACAGACACTCGCACATATCAATCAAAGCATTCAGCATATGAAACAAAAAAGCACTGAAATTGAACAAGAACTGGAAGCAGCCCGCAGACAGCTTCTGTCACTCGACCAATACATCGCAACAAATCAATCGAACATCCAGCGGCTGAAAATGGATATCGCCAGGGTGCAAGGACAAATTCGCACACTAAGTTAAAAAGGAGGTGATTATCATTGGAAATCATCGGGCAGACAGGGAAGAATTGAATTTATTGATTGAAGAATATCAGAATACGATGCGTGAATATAGAGAGGCAGCTGCAAGGGCACGCGAAGCGCAAACCGGTGCACAGGGGTCTGTTGCAACCCGGACTATTGAAACAACAGACATTACGATTGTCGATGTACTCGAAAGCGCTCGGGACATTCAAGCTATCCATACGTTTTGGAATGGAATGGTCGAAGCCGATCAGACCGCTGAAACTGGATTTTCCGAAACGACGGCAGGACTGAGCGAAATCAAGACGATGGCTGACACGTTTTTAAATGGGTTAGGAAAAAATGGCGGGAAAATTGGCAGTTTAGATGTTGACGCACTGCAAGCCGTCGTTTTTGGTGATGAAGACCTAATGAAACATCTCACCGACAAATTGGCGCGAAACGAACCACTCACTGAGTCTGAACGGGAACTGCTTTATCAATACATCCAATCAGAAGTTTTCAATGAAGAAAAACATAATGAAATGCAGTCGCTTATCCAGATTCTTGGTGCGGATACAGAAAATCTAAAAGACCGT